>JAFAFN010000580.1 GCA_023423475.1 Actinomycetes bacterium
CGGTCGCACCTTCGACCTCGACCTGCGCCGAACCACCCGTCAGGGTCCGCAGGGTCGTGGGGATTCGGATGGTCACGCTCATCGGGGGGTCCTCCATCTGTGCCGCCGGGCGGCGCCGTTGCGCCGAGCGGGTCGCCGGATCGTATCGGGAGTGCAACCACGTCGGCACGCCTGCCCTTCCCGGCCGCGTGACGGTCGCGGCGGGCCAGCCACTACCGTGAGAGCGCATCGGGCCGAGGAGGTGGACCACGATGACCACGGCGGAGTCGTCGTCGGAGCAGCTGTCTCCCGGCATCCGGAACTACCACCACGCGGACTTCGACCTGTCGCGCCTCGCCGCGGCGAAGGGTTCCACCACCGTGTCGGTGAGCCTGCCCGCGCGCAACGAGGCCCAGACGGTCGGCACGATCGTCACGACGCTGCACGACGAGCTGCTGCGCACCGGCATCATCGACGAGATCGTCGTCATCGACGACCACTCCACCGACGACACCGCCGCGATCGCCCGCGCCGCGGGGGCCGATGTCGTCGACTCCGCGTCGGTCCTGCCCGAGTACGGCGGCGCCCATGGCAAGGGCGAGGTCCTCTGGAAGTCGCTCCACGTGACCGAGGGCGACATCGTGATCTGGTGCGACGCCGACATCTCGCAGTTCGGCTCGCGGTTCGTCACCGGCCTGCTCGGCCCGCTCCTGTGCGAGCCCGACGTCGACCTCGCCAAGGGCTACTACCACCGCCCCGAGTTCGAACGAGAGGGCGGCGGACGGGTCACCGAGCTCGTCGCCCGCCCCCTCATGTCGCTGCTCTTCCCCGAGCTGACCCCGCTGCACCAGCCGCTCTCGGGTGAGTACGGCGGACGCCGATCGGTGCTCGAACGACTCCCGTTCGTGCAGGGCTACGGCGTCGACATGGGCCTGCTCATCGACCTCGCCCAACGCTTCGGGGTGTCCGGCCTGGTCCAGGTCGACCTCGATGTCCGCCACCATCGCAACCGCAGCCTCTCGGACCTGTCCCCACAGGCGCTGGCCATCGTCCAGACCATGCTGCGACGCGTCGACCCGACACTCGTGCCCGCGGTCGCCGACCTCATCCGCCCCGGCCGCGAGGACGTCACCGTCGACGTCGCCGAGCGCCCCCCGATGATCGAGGTCGACGCCTACGCCCGGCGCCGCGCGGCGCTGCGCGTCGCGACCGACTCCTGACCCGACGCCCGGACAGGTTCCGAGCTCGCGGGCAGCCGCTCAGCCGAAGAGGCGTTCGAGCAACAGCGGTACCGCGTCACCGAGGGCGCCCGCCGTGTCGCCCGTGGCGCGCTCACGACCGAACTCCTCGACGAGCGACACCGTCGGCAGCGGCACGTCGAGGCCGTCGATCACCTCGCCGACGACCGCACCCACGGGGACACCCAGTCCGCTGGCCAGGTCGAGCACCCCGCCCACGACCTTGCCGTCGAACGACTCGTCGTCGAGCAGACCCTCACCCGTGACGACCAGATCGGCCCCCTCGACCAGCTCGTCGAGACCGACGTGCTCTGCGACCAGATCGAAGCCGTCGAGCAGCGTCGCCCCCGCCGCGGCGAGACCACCGGCGAGCCCACCGGCAGCACCTGCCCCCTCGAGCTCGGACACGTCGACGCCGTGGTCGTCCGCGTAGACCTGCACCAGTCGCTCGAGGCGACGCTGGAGCAGTTCGACCTGGGCCGGTGACGCCCCCTTCTGTGGTGCGAACACCCTGGCGGCATCGACGAACCCGAGTCGGACGTCGCAGGCCACCACCAGCTCGACACCGCGGAGCCGGTGCAGCGGGTACATCGCTCGGAGGGCACCCAGTCCGCCGTCGGTCGTCGCGGAACCACCGACACCCACGATGACGTGCTTCGCACCCGAGTCCAGTGCCGCGGCGATCAGCTCGCCGGTCCCGTGGCTCGACGCGGCGACCGGATCGTTGCCGTCCGCACCGCCGACCAGCTCGAGCCCGGACGCGCGGGCCATCTCGATCACCGCGGTCCGACCGCGGAGGCGCCAACCGGCCTCGACCGGGTCGCCGAGCGGGCCGCTGACCGTCGTGGTGCGGTTCGCGCCGCCCATCACGTCGAGCAGGCCCTCCCCACCGTCGGCGAGCGGCACGACGACCGCTTCGTGGCCCAGGGCGGTGAACGCCGCGGCGATCCGCTCCGCTGCGTCGCGGGCCGATGCGGTCCCCCTGAACTTGTCCGGTGCCACGACGACTCGCACCCGAGGAGCCTACGGCGCGGGAGCCCGCACCTAGGGTGGTCGGCCATGCCAGAGGACCGACCAGTCGTGATCGTCTCCAACCGTGGGCCGCTCAGCCATCGGATCGTCGACGGCGAGCTCGTCGCCCGACGTGGCGCCGGTGGACTCGTGTCCGGACTCGCCCCGCTCGTCGAGGACGGCCGGGCTCGTTGGATCGCCGCAGCGCTCACCGATGGTGACCGCGCAGCGGCCGAGGCCGGCACCACGTCGGCCGACGGGCTCTCCGTCGACCTCCTGCCGATCGACCCTGCCGACCAGCAGCAGGCGTACGACGTCATCTCCAACCAGACGCTGTGGTTCCTGCACCACGGCCTCTATGACCTGACCCGCGAGCCGGCCTTCGGCCCCGACTGGTGGGCGGCGTGGGCTGCGTACCGCCGGGTCAACGAGGTGTTCGCCCGTGCCGTCGTCGACACCGCGCCGGAGGGAGCCGCGGTGCTCGTCCAGGACTACCACCTGACGTTGCTCGGCCCGACCGTCGCCGAGCGGCGGCCCGACCTGTCGCTGGTGCACTTCCACCACACCCCCTTCGCCGGACCCGACACGCTGAGGGTCATGCCGCCGGCCGCGCGTGAGGAGATGCTCGGGTCGCTCGTCTCGCACCATGCGTGCGGGTTCCACACCGACGACTGGGCCGACAACTTCCGCGACGACGTCGCCCGCTGGGCCGGCCCCGACGCGCCGACGCGCATCTTCACGTCGTCGTTGTCCACCGACCCCGACGACATCCTGTCGACCGCGGCCTCGGCGGCGTGCGAGGAGCAGTTCCGGGACCTCGATGCGCGCATCGGTGACCGCTCACTCATCGTGCGCATCGACCGGATGGAGCTGTCGAAGAACATCGTGCGGGGCTTCGACGCCTTCGACCTGCTCCTGGAGGACCGCCCCGAGCTGCGTGGTCGCGTCGAGTTCCTTGCCTGCTGCTACCCCTCGAGGGAGTCCGTGCCCGCGTACGCCCGCTACCGCGCCGAGGTCGAGGCGGCCGTCGAGTCGGTGAACGAGCGGTGGGGCACCGACGACTGGACCCCGATCGCACTCGAGACCGACGACGACTACCCGCGTTCGGTCGCCGCGTTGCGCCGCTACGACGTACTGCTCGTGAACCCGATCCGCGACGGGCTGAACCTGGTCGCGAAGGAAGGCCCGATCGTCAACGAGCGCGACGGTCGCGTCGTGCTGTCGACCCAGGCCGGGGCCTGGTCCGAGCTGCACTCCGCGGTGCACGGCATCGCTCCCTTCGACCTGTCCGAGACCGCGAGAGCGCTCGGGGACGCGCTCGACCTGCCGGAGGACCTCCGGGCGCCGCGTGCCGCGCAGCTGCGGTCGCTGGTCCTGCAACGGACCCCGGCGAACTGGCTCGAGGACCAGCTCGCCGCCGCTCGATGAGCCATGGGGAGCCGGTAGCCTGAGCGCCCATGTGGAGGCCGCACGACGGATGAACGAGTACTCGATCCCCTACGGATCCGACATCTACACCGAACCCGACGTCGACCCCGACACCCTCGCGAACCTCGGTCCGCTCGCCCCGCTCGCGGGTGTCTGGGAGGGCACGATGGGTGCCGACGAGCATCCGGAGTCCTACGGCACCGGGCACGACGCGTTCATCGAGCGCTACGAGGCCCAGCCCATCGACGGCCAGACCAACGGGCCGCAGCTCTTCTACGGGCTGCGTTACCACACCCACATCGTGAAGCCGGGTGAGGTCGAGACGTTCCACGACCAGGTCGGCTACTGGCTCTGGGAACCCGCTGCGGGGAACATCGTGTTCACCCTCGGCATCCCCCGTGGGCAGGCCCTGCTCGCCGGCGGCACCGCGACGGCGGACTCGACCGAGTTCGAGCTCCACGCCGAGATCGGCTCGGAGCTCTTCGGCATCGTGTCGAACCCGTTCCTCGACCGCGCGTTCCGGACCACCAGCTACCGCATCCAGGTGCGCACCCACTCCGACGACTCGTGGTCGTACGAGGAGGAGGGGATCATGGAGATCCCCGGTCGCGACGAGCCCTTCCGCCACATCGACCGCAACACGTTGCGGCGGGTCGCGGCGCCGACGCCGAACCCGTTGGCGCTCGCCGCACTGCAGGGTGACGCCGCCCCGACCGACGCGGCCGCCGGAAGCCTCGGCATCGGCAGCCTGCGAGGGACGCCACAGGCTGGGTTGAACAGCCGGACCGCCTGACCGGACCGTTCGGCGGGCAGCTCAGGAGGCGAGCTCTACCAGCAGGTCCCGTGCGCCGGCCGGCCCGTCGACCACGAGGTCGCCGCGACCACGCAGCGTCGGCGCCAGCTCGTCGCTGTCGACCACGACGCGCAGCACCCGTCGACCCGCGGCAGCCAACTCGTCGAGCGCGTCGAAGGCCGGGAGATCACCCACGTCGTCGCCGAGGTAGACGACGTCGCCGGGGGCCTCGGCCGCCAGCCGCAGGATCGCCGTCCCCTTGTCGACGTCGATCGGCGGGTGCAGCTCGATGCTGCACCGGGCGGGACGGATCTCGAGGCCCGCCGTCGGAGCGATCTCGGCCGCGTAGGCGGCGACACGGTCGGCGAGCTCCGGGTGGGTCCGGTAGTGGAGGGTGATGGACAGGCCCTTGGACTCGACCTGCATGCCCTCGGGGCCTCGGCGCTGGGCCGCGGTGGCCACGTCCGCGATCGCCTCCCGCCACACCCCTGCGTTCGGGTGCTCGACGAGTTGGCCGTTCCGCCGTGCCTCGAGTCCGTACAGGCCGACGAGCGTGAGGTCCTCGGGCAGCTGCAACGCCAGGAAGGACAGGGGCCGCCCGGAGACGACCGCGACCTCGTGGCCCCGGGCCGCCAGCTGCGAGAGGACCTCGAGCGCGCCGTCGATCGGGCGGGCAGCGGCGGGGTCCTCGACGATGGGCGACAGGGTGCCGTCGAAGTCCGTCGCGATCAACGAGCCCGGTGCCAGCGTGGGCAGCTCGGCGCGTGCGGACGGCATCCCTGCGACGCCGTCGCTCAGTTGGAGGTGGTCGAGCCCGAACCGGAGCCGGTGCCCGAGTTGGTGCCCGTGCCCGAGCCGGAGTTGGTGCCCGAACCGGCCACCGTGGTGGTCGTGGTGCCACCGCCGGCGACGGTCGTCGTCGTGTCGCCGCCACCGGCGCCCTCGACGATGTTCTGCACGTCGGGTCCGAGCACCACGGCGACGTTGGTGTCGGCTGGGAACTCCGCAGGATCCTTCGCCAGCGAGTTGCCCGGCGTGGGCATCGCCTGGATGGCCGTGGGCTGCAACGAGAACAGGCCCGCGATCGCTGCGGCGTCCGCCTCGAAGCCGGGGGCGTAGTACACGGCGGTCGTGGTGACCGGCGTTGCCGCGGTGACGGGCGTGGTCTTGGTGTAGCCGGCGACGCCGAGGAACTGCTGCGCCTTGGCGGCGTAGCCGTTGATCCCGGCGCCGTTGAGGGCGACCACGTTCAGCTCGGTCGGCGCCACGCTGGTGCTCGGTGTGGACGGCGCCTCGGTCGTGGTGGTCGTCGTCGCCGCATCCTGTCCGGATGCATCGATCTCGAGGTCGTTCGAGGGCTCGTCGAACCCGACGCCGCCGCCCTTGACGAGCAGGATCGCACCAAGGACGACGGCCACGGCGACGAGGATCAGTCCTCGGGTCGCGGGGTTCGGCGCCTGGGGACTCGGCCGCTGCTGGCGCGGGCGCTGCGTCGTGGTCATCCCACGACCCTACTCCTCCCCCGTCGGGCGATCGTGGCTCGCGCTCCCCGCTGACCCGGCCGACCCTCATGCGGTCGGGGGGCGCTGACACCCCGTGCGGCGTTGGTTAGCCTGCTGCGGGTGACCGGCCTCACCGTCCTCGTGGAACTGATCGCCGTCGTCGTCGTCGTGAGCGGTGCCACCAAGGTGGGCTCGCCCGGCCCCTTCGCCGATCTCACCTCCTCGATGGGGCTCCGCATCGGGCGCCCCGGAGCCCGCATCGTCGGTGTGGCCGAGATCGCCCTGGGCGCCTGGGTGCTCGCCGTCGGTGGGCGCCTCGCCTGCGCCGTGCTCGCCGGGTCCTATGCCGTCTTCGCCATGGTGGTCGTGCTCGCCCGCCGCAACGGTGCCGCCTCGTGCGGATGCTTCGGGGCTGCCGCGGCACCGCCGAGCATGGTCCACGTCGTGGTCAACCTCGTCTCGGCGGCGGTCGCCGCCCTGGGCGCGGCGACCGGCGATGTCACCGGCATCGCCACCGCGCTGGGCGATCAGCCGCTCGCAGGGGTTCCGTATCTCCTCCTCCTGGGTACGGGGGCGTGGCTGGTCGTCGCCGTCGACACCGTCGGCGCGTCCGTCCTCGAGTCCAGCGCCACCCTGTCGACCATGGGACCGGTGTTCCGTGAGAACTCGACCAAGCCGAACCCGTCCCGCACGACGCACCACCACCAGGGAGCAGACGCACCACGATGAGCGTCCTTGACCGAACCGTCGACTTCCTCGCCAACCGGCTCGACCGCCGCGGCTTCCTCGGCAAGAGCGCCGTGGTGGGCTCGGCCATGGTGGCCGCGCCGCTCGACTTCGCCCTCCGACCGGGCACGGCGTACGCCGCGGTCTGCAACTGCAACGGCAGCGCGTGCCAGTGCGGCTCGCTGTGCTGCGACGGCTACACCGAGTTCTGCTGCACGTTGAACGGGCAGAACGCCTGCCCGCCCGGCACGATCACCGCGGGCTGGTGGAAGGTCGACGGCTCCCAGTTCTGCGGCGGCGCGGCGCGCTACTACCTGGACTGCAACGCACAGTGCGGCGGGTGCGGCTGCGGCGCCAACGGCGTCTGCGCCGGATCGTGCTCGGGCACCGGCTGTGGCTGTGCCCAGGGCAGCTGCAACAACCGCAAGGCCGGGTGCACCCGCTTCCGCTACGGCCAGTGCAACCAGGGCGTGCGCTGCGTCGGACCGATCGTCTGTCGCGTCGTCACCTGCGCTGCGCCGTGGCAGTTCGACCCCGCCTGCGGCACCAGCTCCCGCACCGACAACGCGACCCGCAACCACGATCGTCCCTGCCTGAACGACCCCTTCGGTGCCTTCGAGCGGCTGACCTCGCCCAGCGGCGGCAAGATCCGCCTGTCGGGCTGGGCGATCGCCAACTCGGACTACGCCCGTGCCGGCATCCGGGTGTTCGTCGACGACTGCTTCGTGCACCACGGCACGGCCGATCGTCCGCGACCCGACATCCAGAGCATCTACTCCGAGTACGGCCCGAACACGGGCTTCGACGTGACCCTCGACGTACCACCGGGCAAGCACACGGTCTGCGTCTACGGCGTGGACCGTCGCAACCGTCGAGAGGCGCTCATCGGCTTCCGCGAAGTGACCGTCGGCGGTCCCGTCGGCGCGATCAACAACACGGCGAACGCTGGCGGCTCGCAGCTCACCGCTCGGGGCTGGGCCTACGACCCGACCTCGCCCGGCCAGTCCCCGATGATGCGCTACCGCATCGACGGCCGAGAGGTCGCCCAGCAGCGGGCGACGGTCGACCGTCCCGACGTCGTCGCCAACCACCCCGGTTACCCGCTGCGGTGCGGCTACGCCGTGTCCTTCCCGGTCACGCCGGGGCGCCACACCATCTGCATCGACGTCATCGACCGCTACGGCGGTGCGACCGAGCTCGGCTGCCGCGTCGTGACGGTGACCGCATGAGGTCGCTCCGATGACCGCGCTCGTCGTCATCCTCGCGGTGGTCGTCCTGCTGCTGACCGTCCTGGTGGTCGGTCTGCTGCGGTCCCACGCCGAGATCCTCCGGGCGCTGCACGACCTCGGCGTCAACCTCGAGGACGGCGCGCCGACCGGCGGGGCTCGCACGTTCAGCGCCGACACCCGTGGCCAGCGAGCCCGCGCCGGCACCGGCATCGCCCCCCAGGGGGCGTCCGCCGAGGAGCGCGTCGGGGCGAACGGCCTGGCGCTGCCCGAGGACGGACCGCTCGTCGATGCTCACGACCTGATGGGCACGACACCCAGCGGCGACGCGTCGGCCATCGCGGTGGTCGGCACACCAGGACTCACCCTCTTGTCGTTCCTCACGACCGGGTGCGCATCGTGCATGGACTTCTGGGAGGCCTTCCGCACCCCGTCGAACCGCCAGGTCGCCGGCCCGCGGTCGCAGCTCGTGGTGATCACGAAGGGCCAGGACGCCGAGAGCCCCGCGGCGGTGCGCGAGCTCGCGGATCCCGCCCTGACGACGCTCATGTCGTCCGAGGCGTTCGACGACTACGCGGTCCCGCTGGCCCCCTACTTCGTCCTGATCGACAGCGGACAGGGTCGCGTCGTGGGCGAAGGTGCCGCTGGCTCCTTCGACCAGCTCGGCTCGCTCATCCAGAAGGCGATGGCCGACAGCGGCTACGGCGCCGAGCAGTCGCGGTCGCGCCGCGAGATGCTCCGCGGGCTGCGTCGCAACATGAGCGCGGACGAGGCGTTGGCATCGGCGGGCATCGGCCCGGGCCACGTGAGCCTGCACGACGACCCCAATCCGCCCGCCGGTGGATCGGCCGCCGGTCAGCCATCGGGCGATGACACCAGGGAGTCCACGACGTGATCACACAGCAGCCTCGCCGCCTCGCGGCCCATGGACTCTCGTGCGAGCTGATCACCGGCTGGCACGTCCGCATCGAGCAGCGCGAGCAGTCGACGCTGCACGTCCCCGCGTCCGACCTTCCCGTCGGCGGCTTCGTGCATCCGATCCTCCAGGCAGCGACGTCACCCCTGCCGGCCCTGCGCGGCGACTACGGCAGCGGCTACGTCGAGACCATGACGAACACCGACGTGTTCGTCTGCCTGGGCGAGTTCGACCACGAGGCCGGCGACACCGCGATGTTCGACGATGGCGCACCTCGTTCGCTGCGCTCCGCGGACTTCCACCCGGATGCCCAGCAGCGCGTCATCGCCGGCATGTGCGGCACGCAGCGCTTCTTCGTCGAGAACGGCCGGGCGTTCTGCCTGTACGTCGTGCTCGGCTCCTGGCTCCAGCGCCAGGCCCTCGTGCCGGTGGCCAACTCGCTGCTGGCCACGATCCAGATCGATCCCCGATGACCGCTCCCGCATCCACTGTCCTGTTGCTCACGACGGAGGCCCTTCCGTGAACCTGCTCATCGCTCTCGCCGCGGTCGTCGCCGTCGGTGCCGCCATCCGTTCCACCTGGTCCCCGTGCGGTCTGTCGATGCTGTCGACGATCACGCCGATGGCCGAGCGCAGCCGCGGCCGGAACTGGGCAGCGACGGCCACATGGTTCCTCGGTGGCGCCGTCCTGGGTGGCGCCACCCTCGGACTGCTCGCCGCCGGGCTCGCGGCGATCGTCGCCGTGTTCTCGCTGAGCACCTCGACCGCGCTCGTGGTCGGTGCGCTGTTCGCGCTGGTCGCCGTCGGACTCGACCTCGGGCTGCTCGGCACCGAGATGCCGCACCACCGTCGCCAGGTGAACGAGGTCTGGCTCGATCAGTAC
>JAFAFN010000108.1 GCA_023423475.1 Actinomycetes bacterium
ACGACGATGCCAGAGGGGTCCACGACCTCGAGATCGGCGACGGTCAACGACCGCAGCGTCGCCAGGTCGTCGCGGTCCCACCGGGCGTCCGGTGTGCCGCCCAACGCGAAGTTGCCGCCGGTGTCGGTCAGCACGACGCCGTACTCGCGCATGCCCTCGGCGATCACCCGGGCCTGCGGACCGAGGTCGAGCGCGTCCAGGTCGACGTCGTCGCGCAACCGCAGCCACGAACCCATCGGCACCGCGTCGGAGTCCGCGTTGGGGCCGTCGGTCGCTCGGGCCGGCCAGACGAAGGCCTCGTTCGAGGCGTTCGTCGCGGTGGCCGAGATGACGTGGCGGACCCTGCCGTCCGCGACCTCGTCGTAGGAGAGCACCCCGGGAAGGATCGGCAGACGCGACGCCGTGGTGGACCACTTCGGGAGCGTGAGGTCGTCCAGATCCCACTTGGCGCCCGACGCCGCCGTCCACCGTCCGAACCACACCGTCGTGGCCCACAGCTCCCACATCTCGCCGGCCTCGCGGTCGACCGCGATGTAGTGGTCGTCCACCCCGTAGTTCGGCATCGACTCCACGTAGGCGGGATCGGTGGTCGGGTACTCCCCGAGGTACGAACCCCCGGGGTAGGTGCGGATCGTGACGTGCTGCCGGGGCGTGTCGGCGTCCGCGAGGTTGAAGGGCATGCCCCACACGACCCCGCCGCTGGGTTGGCCGCCGAACGCCGCGACGATCTCGGCGGGGCCGGTCGCGGCGATGTAGCGGTCGCTGTCTGCGGCGACGGGGAGGTCGCCGACCGGTCGGTAGTAGAAGGCGTCGTCCGGGAAGAGGCGACCGATCGGCGGGAACTCGGGCGTGGTGAACTTCGGCGGCAGGCTCACGACGGTCATGACCACGAGGCCGACGAACACGACTCCGCAGAGCCCCACGACCAGGGGTCGCGGCGAGGGCTCGCCCTCGGCGCGTCGTCGAGCCCGGACGATCCTCACGACCACTGCGAGCACACAGGCGAAGAACGCCAGCAGTGCGAGCAGACCGAAGAAGACCGGCGCCAGCTGCTCGCTGCCGGGCAGGACGACCTCTGGGCCGACGATCGTCTCGTCGTTCACCGCGGGCAGGCCTGGTTCAACGGCGATCACGCAGGGCGGGGTGGCGACTCGCCAGCAGCGGCACGAGCAGCTGCTTCGGCGTGATCTGCGCGATCGCGGCGGCCACTCGGTTGGCCGAGCCCGGGATCGCGACGGGGTGTCCTGCGGCGAGCGCGTCGACGCCGCACTTGGCGACAGCCTCGACGGACTCCCACATGAACGACGGCAGCGCCGCGTCGGCGTCCTCGGTCGAGATCCCGGCCGCCTCTCCGAACCCGGTGCGGACCGGTCCGGGACACAGCGTCGTCGCCGTGACCCCGCTGCCACGCAGCTCACCGCCGAGGCTGCGGGTGTAGGACAGCACGAACGCCTTGCTCGCGCCGTAGCCCGCCTGGCCCGGCAGCGGTTGGAAGGCGCCGGTCGAGGCCACGTTCAGCACCGCACCGCGGCGTCGTTGCACCATCGCCGGCAGGAACCGGACGCACAGGTCGACCACCGCGACAACGTCGACCTCGAGCATGTTCATCTCGGCGTCGGGGTCGGCCGCGGCGACGCGTCCCATGGTCGACAGCCCGGCGTTGTTGACGAGGATCTCGACGGTGAGCCCGAGCGATTCGACACGTCCCGGCAGCTCGGCACGGGCCGAGCGGTCGCTCAGGTCGGCAACGAGCACCTCGGCTCGGACACCGGTCGCACGCAGCTCATCCGCGAGCGCGGTCAGCTTGTCCTCCCGGCGGGCGACGAGGGTGACCCCGTACCCACGTGCGGCGAGGTCGCGTGCGATCGCGTCGCCGATGCCCGACGACGCGCCGGTCACGAGCGCCGTGCGTTCGGGTGAAGGTGTCGGGAGCGCCATGGGCGCGACGTTACGCCGGTGGCGTCACGCGGTGATGCGCACCCGCTGCGACAGCGTCAGGATGCTGTCGATCAGCTCCTGCTTGAGCTCGTCGGCCCGCTCGTTGGGACCCTGGCAGGTGCCCGCAGCGTGGTGACCGCCGCCGCCGTGGCGCAGCATCAGATCGCCGATGTCGACGCTGTTGCCGCGATCGAAGATCGACTTGCCGACGGTGTACACCGTGTTGTTCCGAGCTCTGCCCCACATGACGTGCATCGAGATGTCGCAATCCGGGAACAGCGCGTAGACGAGGAACCGGTTGCCGGCGAAGATCGTCTCCTCGGCGCGGAGGTCGAGCACGACGAGGTTGTCGTGCACCTCGGCGACCCGCTCCACCTGGTCCAGGAAGCGCTCGTGCTGGTCGTGGTACAGCTCGACGCGCTCCGCCACGTCGGGCAGCGCCAGGATCTCCTCGATGGCCATGTCGCGGCAGTTGTCGATCAGCTGCATCATCAGGTCGTAGTTCGAGATGCGGAAGTCGTGGAATCGGCCCAGCCCGGTGCGCGCGTCCATCAGGAACGACAGCAGCGCCCAGCCGGTCGGCTCGAGCACCTCGTCGCGGGTGAAGTCCGCCGAGTCGGCCTTGTCCACGGCCTCCATCAGATCGAGCCCGATGCGCGGGAACGCCGAGAGCCCGCCGTAGAAGTCGTAGACGACCCGAGCGGCGGACTTGGCGTTCGGCTCGAGCACGTACCCCGGCGTCGGCTGACCATCGAGTCGGCGTTCCTCGCTCGAGTGGTGGTCGAAGCAGAGCCCGCAGCCCTCGACGTAGGGAAGGTTCGTGATGATGTCCCGCTCGCTCACCTGCACCAGACCGTCCTGCACGTCCTTGGGGTGGTGGAACTCCACCGAGCCGAGCATGCCGAGCTCGCGCAGCAACATCGCGCTGACCAGCCCGTCCATGTCGCTGCGCGTCAACAGACGGTAGGTGTCAGGTGCCGTGATGGTCATCGTCTCTCCCGATGTGTTCGATCCCGTCGCCGGTCGCCCGGCCTCCCCCTCCTCATCGGCTGGTCGGGCACTCGGGTTGAACCTGTGCCGGTGGAACGAGGGCCCGTAGGCTCACCCGCGTGACGAACGTGATCGACGCACCGGTGTTCGACGGAGCCGACGAGGCAGCGGTGGCGCACTTCCGCCGCAACGGGTGGCTGCTGACCCGAACGCTCGACGACGAGGGGGTCCGTGATCTGCGGGCCTGGGTCGACGAGATCGCTGGATGGCCCGACGACGGCGACGGCTGGTTGCACCACCGGGAGCAGACCGACGACGGCCCGAAGCTCTGCCGCAGCGAGAACCTGATCCCCTTCCACGACGGGATGCGGGCGCTGCTCACCTCGGGCGAGCTCGAGGCGACCGCCTCGGCCCTGCTCGGCGAGCCGGCGGTGCTCTACAAGGAGAAGATCAACTACAAGTTGCCCGGAGGCGCCGGCTACGCACCGCACCAGGACGCACCGGCGTACCCCTTCGTCGCGTCGCACGTGTCGTGCATGGTCGCGATCGACGACGCCACCACGGCCAACGGGTGCCTCGAGGTCGTCTCGGGCATGCACGCCGAGCTGCTGCCCATGGACGACGGCGGGTGCGTGCGAGCTGATGTCGTCGAGTCGATGGACTGGGCGACCGTCGAGGTCGACGCCGGCCAGACGCTCTGGTTCCACAGCAGGACCCCGCACCGCTCGGGGCCGAACTCCTCGCCACTGGCACGTCGGGCGCTCTACCCCACCTACAACGCCCTGTCCGAAGGCGACCTTCGAGCGGACTACTACGCCGAGAAGCTCGCCGCGTTCGCTGCCGAGGCGGCGGGCGACGAGCGGGTCAGGGTCTCGCTGATCGGCGACTTCCAGGGCCGGCCCGTCGACACGGCGCACCCCGCCTGACATGGCCGACCGATCCCCCGCCGGTTCGCGCGCTCCCGCCACGTCGCTCGGGGAGGTCGTGGAGCTCTACCGACGATGGGCCTCGGACCCCTACGACGAAGAGGTCAGCCAGCTCGACCACGCGCTGCAGACCGCCGCGCTCGCGGTCGCCGAGCACGCAGATGACACGCTGGTCGCCGCCGCGCTGCTGCACGACGTCGGCCACCTGCTCGACCTCGAGTCGAGCGAGGGAGCAGGTCCCGCGGAGACCGACCTCGGCCACGAGTCGGTCGGCGCCCGCTACCTCTCGGCGATCTTCCCGCCCGCGGTGACCGCGCCGATCGCCTTGCACGTCCGCGCCAAGCGCTACCGCTGCGCAGTCGACCCGGCCTATCACGCCTCGTTGTCGGACGGCTCCCGTCGCAGCCTCGAGCTGCAGGGCGGCCCGGCCGACGCGGACGAGGTCGCCCGCTTCGAGTCGAACCCCGGCTTCGACGAGGCGGTCCGCCTGCGGGGCTGGGACGACGGCGGCAAGCTCGACGACCTCGAGGTCGCGGGGTTCGACACGTACCTGCCGCTGCTCGAAGCGGTCTCGCTCGATCGATGACGGCGCTCATTCGATGATCGGCTCGCGTCCGATGACCGACGCGCCGCCGCGCACGGCACTCGTCACCGGAGCGAACCACGGCATCGGCGCCGCGGTCGCCCGTCGACTCGCCGAGGCGGGGGCCGACGTGCTGCTCACCTACCTGCGCGACACGAACCCTGCGGCGGGTGACGTGCCCGACGAGTACTCGGAGCAGCGCCACCGCGACGCCGACCACGTGGTCGCAGCGATCACGTCGCTCGGACGGCCGGCCGTGGCCATCGAGGCCGACCTGGCGGACCCGGCCACGATCCCGATGCTGTTCGACCGTGCCGAGGCCGAGCTGGGGCCCGTCGACATCGTCGTGAACAACGCGAGCGGCTGGACGGGCGACTCGTTCCGTCCATCTGCCGTCGACGGCCTGGGCCGTCGACTCTCCCCCGTCACCTCGTCGAGCATCGACACCGTGTTCGCAGTGGACGCCCGCGCCGCGGGGCTGATCATCGCCGAGTTCGCACGACGCCTCGCTGCTCGCGACGGTTCCTGGGGTCGCATCGTCGGTCTCACCTCAGGCAGCGCGTCAGGGTTCCCCGACGAGGTCTCCTACGGCGCGGCGAAGGCCGCACAGGAGAACTACACGATGTCCGCGGCGACCGAGCTGGCCGGCATGGGCGTGACCGCCAACGTGGTGCACCCGCCGGTGACCGACACCGGCTGGATCACCGACGCGGTGCGCGAGTTCGTCGCTGGCGACCCGTCGCACACCCACGTCGCGACACCCGACGAAGTCGCCGAGGTCATCGCCTGGTTGTGCAGCGACGACGCCCGACTCGTCAGCGGCAACGTCATCCGCCTGCGCTGAGCGGCCCGCCGGCGGCGTGTCGGAATCGTGCCTGGCGTCACCGGGTTGGAGAGCGCATGACCGAACTCCAGGACATCGCGGTGGACACGATCGACGGAACGCCCAGCTCGCTGGGTGCCTACGACGGCTCGGTGGTGCTCGTCGTCAACGTCGCCTCGAAGTGTGGGCTCACGCCGCAGTACGAGGCGCTCGAGGCGCTGTACCGCAAGTACCAGGACGACGGCCTCGTCGTGACCGGCTTCCCGGCGAACAACTTCGCCGGCCAGGAGCCCGGCACCGACGAGGAGATCGCGGACTTCTGCAACGTGAACTTCGACGTCTCGTTCCCGATGTTCTCGAAGCTCAGCGTCACCGGCGACGACCAGCATCCGCTGTACGGCGCGCTGACCACGCAGGCCCCCGAGGCCGTCGGCGACAAGGCAGAGTTCCGCGAGACGCTCCGCGGCCACGGGCTCGACGTCACCGACGACCCCGAGGTGCTCTGGAACTTCGAGAAGTTCCTCGTGTCCCGCGACGGCCAGGTCGTCGCACGGTTCGCGCCGTCGCTCGCACCCGACGCACCCGAGGTCGTCGCCGCGATCGAGGCCCAGCTCGGCAGCTGAGCCACGCGCCGGGACTACGCTCGCCGGCCATGGCGACCGGGCGTGACAACGAGGACGAGCGCAAGCGGCGTGCCGCAGTGCTCGGTCGCGCACTCGGCGTCCTGGTCGCGCTCGGCGGCGTCTGGCTGCTGTTCGTGACCTCCGGCGATCCGGACATCACGGAGAACGCCCGGCGCGGCGACACGATGCTGGGCATCGTCACGCTCGTCGTGGGGTCCGGATTGGCGTGGGCGAGTCACCTCCGGATCCAGCGACTCCGCGGCGACGGGTAGCGAGCGCCCCCGGCAGGATTCGAACCTGCGACCATCGGATTAGAAGTCCGGTGCTCTATCCAGCTGAGCTACGGGGGCAGGCGTTTCACGGTACCGGTTGCGCCGACATGGGGTCACACGGGCAAAGTGGTCGGATGCGAACACCCCCGATCCTTCGTCTCGCCGCCCTCGCGGCGGTCTCCGCCATCCTGCTGACGGCCTGCAGCGGGAGCGACGGGGCCGAGTCGACCACGACCGCAGCCGGCTCCGGCGCCGACGAGGCAGTCGAGGACTGGTCGTTCAGCGACGACCAGGGCACGACCGTCGAGCTCGACGCTCCCCCGGCGACCATCGTCGCCAGTCCCGCCGCCGCGGGCGCGCTGCACGAGTACGGCATCGAGGTCGCCGGCATCCTCGGCTCCGGCAAGCGCATGGACGGCACACCCGACCCGGCGCTCGGCGAGCTCGACCCCGACTCGGTCACCCCCCTCGCCAACGACGCCGGCACCGTGAACATCGAGC
>JAFAFN010000587.1 GCA_023423475.1 Actinomycetes bacterium
GCGGATTGACCCGGCATGATGCATGGGGGAGGACGGCCATGAAAGGCAGAATCATCATACTTTTGGCTGGTTTGTCCATGGCAAATCCAGCCCTTGCGCAAGATGCCGCAGCCTCGCAGACCGTGCGCGCCGCCGTGCTGCGGGTGGACGTGCCCAGCCTGCCGCCCATCTCGCGGCTGGACGCGCCGCCCGAGGATCTGGGCTTTGCCGGCGCGCGGCTGGCGATCGAGGACAACGACACCACCGGCCGCTTCATGAACCAGGATTTCGAGGCGCTGGAGATCACCGCCACGCCCGAATCCGCCCCGGCCGAGATGGACAAGCTGCTGGCCCAGGGCATCCCCTTCATCGTCACGCTGGCCGATGATGCGCAGACGCTGGCCCTGGCCGACCAGGCCGGCGACCGGGCGCTGGTGCTGAATGCGCGGGCGCGCGGCGACGGCCTGCGCGGCAAGGACTGCCGCTTCAACGTGATCCATGCCGCGCCCAGCCACGCCATGCTGGCCGATGCGCTGGCGCAATTCCTGATGTGGAAGCAATGGCCGAACTGGTTCCTGATCGCCGGCAGCCATCCCGAGGACGTGGCGCTTGCCGACGCCTATCGCCGCGCCGCGACCAAGTTCGGCGCCAAGATCGTCGAGGCCCGCACCTATGAGGATACCGGCGGCAGCCGGCGCAGCGACAGCGGCCATGTGCAGGTCCAGCAACAGATGCCGGTCTTTACCCAGCGCGCGCCGGCCCATGACGTGCTGATCGCGGCGGACGAGAGCGGCGTCTTTGCCGACTGGCTGCCCTATGCGACCTGGGATGCGCGCCCGGTCGCGGGCTCGGCCGGGCTGGTGCCGCGCAGTTGGGCGCCCTCGCTGGAAGCCTGGGGGGCGACGCAGTTCCAGAACCGTTTCGAAAAGCTGGCTGGCCGCCCGATTCGCGAGGAGGACTACCAGACCTGGATCGCGCTGCGCATGATCGGCGAGGCGGCGACACGGACGCAAAGCACCGATCCCGCCACGCTCAAGGAATTCATGCTGTCCGAGAATTTCGAGGTCGCGGGCTTCAAGGGCCAGAAGCTGACCTTGCGCGACTGGGACCACCAGCTGCGCCAGCCGATCCTGCTGGCCACGGGTTCCGTCACCGCCTCGGTCAGCCCGCAGGACCAGTATCTGCACCAGAACTCGGCGCTGGACACGCTGGGCTTCGACCGTCCCGAAACCGAATGCAAGTTCTGAGGTGAACGATGAAAGTTTCAACCGCCATCCTGACCTCGGCCCTGTGCCTTGGTTTCGCCCTGCCGGCCGCCGCCAACCGGGTCTTCGTCAGCAATGAAAAGGGCAATGACGTGACCGTGCTGGACAGCGAGACGCTGGAGGTGATCGGCACCTATCCGGTCGGCGCCCGCCCGCGCGGCATCACCATCAGCCCCGACGGGAAAGAGCTTTACGTCTGCGCCTCGGACGACGACCTGGTGCGGGTGTTCAACCCCGAGACGATGGAGGAGATGCACACGCTGCCCTCGGGCCCCGACCCCGAGCTTTTCGTGCTGCACCCTTCGGGCAACCCGCTTTACATCGCGAACGAGGACGACAACCTGGTGACCGTGGTCGACACCCAGACCCATAAGGTCCTGGCCGAGATCCCGGTCGGCGTCGAGCCTGAGGGCATGGGCGTCAGCCCCGACGGCAAGGTGGTGATCAACACCTCGGAAACCACCAACATGGCGCATTTCATCGACAGCGAAAGCTTCGAGATCTTTGCCAATGTCCTGGTGGATTCGCGCCCGCGCTTCGCGCAGTTCAACGATGCGGGAACCAAGCTTTACGTCAGCTCGGAAATCGGCGGCACGGTCAGCGTGATCGATCCGGCGACGCAGGAGATCACCAGGAAGATCAGCTTCGAGATCCCCGGCGTCCTGCCCGAGGCCATCCAGCCGGTCGGCGTACGCGTGACGAGCGACGGCAGCAAGGTCTTTGTCGCCCTGGGTCCCGCGAACCGCGTGGCCGTGATCAATGGCGAGACGGACGAGGTCGAGGATTACCTGCTGGTCGGCCAGCGCGTCTGGCAGCTGGGCTTTACCCCCGACCAGAAATACCTGTTCACCACGAACGGCAATTCCAACGACGTGTCGGTGATCGACGTGGCCGCCGACAAGGTCATCAAGTCCATCCCCGTGGGCCAGCAGCCCTGGGGCGTGGTCGTCGCGCCGAACTGACAATAAACGCAAGGGAGGAAAACCATGACCCGTCTGCTGACCATCCTGCTGATTTCACTGGGCCTTGCCGCGCCGGTGGCCGCGCAGGACCAAAAGCCCGCGCCCAAGCCCGAGACCGCCGCCAGCGCCGATGCCGCGGCCCCGGCGGCCACGGATGACGACGACGACGATGATGACGACGGCGAGGACCAGGCCGCGGCCGAGGAGGGCACGCATGAGGCCGGGGGCAAGTTCGACTATGGCTTCTCGGGGATTCTGGCGCGCGACAACCGCACGCAGCTGGCGCCGCTGACGCTGGCCTCGGGCAAGCCGGTGGCGACGGCGGAATACAAGCTGAAATCCGGCGGCTATTACCGCATCGACATCAATGCCGATGGCAGTCAGGAACTGGCGCTGTCGGGCGGCGATTTCTTCCGCGCCATCTGGATCAACGAAGTCGTGATCAATGACATCGAAATCCGGCCGATGGGCGTTCACTCTCTGGAGTTCGACGACGCCGGCACTGCGACCATCAGCTTCATTGCCATGGTGCCGGGCCGCTATACGCTGTCGATTCCCGGCTCGCATGGTGAAACCC
>JAFAFN010000059.1 GCA_023423475.1 Actinomycetes bacterium
ATCCCCGCGCCGCTGCAGAAGTGCTTCGTCCCGGAGAGGAACAGTTCGCCACCGTCCTCGTGCAACCGGACCGGCGACGAGCCCTCCGACGCCCACACGCCGAAGAGCGACTCCGGGGGCGGCGCCGGCCGACCGGCCTCGACCAGGATGCGTGCGGCATCCAGGTGGGGCTCCAAGAGGCGAGCGATCCCGAGGTCCTCGGCACCGAGGTCCCGGAGCACCGGGAGCAGCTTCGCCATGGGAGCGTCCGCGGCGGGCAGGTCGATGAGTCGGCCGCGGACGACGCGCTCGAGATCGTTCACCTCCGACGCCACAGGTCGACGAGGTGATCGCCGAACGGCGCGGAGCGCTCGCGTTCCCAGCCGGGATGCGCGTCGATGAGGCGGTGGGTGGTTGCTGCGTCGAGCACGTGGTCAGGGCTCGTCCCGGTCCAATGTGCGCCGAGCAGGCGTGCTCCACGGACCGACCGTCGGGCGATGTCGTCGAGCAGTGCGGCGAGTCCGGCTTCGTCGAAGTAGTACCCGACCTCGGACAGCACGACGAGGTCGACGTCGCGGTCCCGCTCGGTCAGCTCGTCGGGGACGTGCGCCACCCGCAGTTCGAGGCCGGTCACCCCGTTGCAGGTCCGTCGGGCGACATCGATGGCGGCCGACGAGGTGTCGACGGCGAGCAGCATCGACGTGTGCCCGGCGAGGCGCCGGGTCAGGTGGCCGGTCGAACAGCCGATCTCGAGCGCGAACTCCGATGGCTCGCCGTCGAGCAGTGCGGCGAGGTGCTCGTGTCGTGCCACCTCGTTCGGGGTGGAGCCGAACTCCCATGGGTCCCCGGAGGGCGAGGAGCGGTGAAGGTCGTCGAAGAAGCGGCGGCTGCTGCGATCGGTTCGCCGCAGAACCGCCGACGTCGCACCGGCGACGAAGAAGACCTCGGCGTCCCGTTCGAAGTGCGCCCGAACGGCCGGTCCGACCACCGGGTCGCCACCCGTGACCTGGCTCCGGTGGCACTCCACGGCCGCGGCGCGGCAGTCCCTCGCCGACGGACTGAGCGGTACCCGCACCGCGTCGACGGTCAGATCGGCGGGCTCCGCCCAGTGCCAGGCCCAGATCGGGTACTCCAGCCTCGGGACGGAGCTGGCGACCGACCGGACCGCCAGGCCGACGGCTCGATGGTCGGGATGTCCGTCCTCGGGCCACGGGGAGATCACCAACGCCGCGCTGCCGATGAGCGGGGCCAGGAGCGCCTCGAGTCGGTCCCGGTACGACTCGAGATGTCCGTCGGGCAGGCCGAGCAGGTGCAATCCGACCGCTCGGCCGGGCGACAGTCGTCCCACCGCCGCCGCGACCTCACGGCGTCGGAGCTCCTCGAGGTCCGACGACGGCGGCATCCAGTCGGGGTGTGCCGCAGCACCACCGTCGGAGCACACGACCACATCGACCGCGACGCCGAGCGCGCTCAAGCTCGCCACCGTGCCCCCACACCCGAGGGACTCGTCGTCGGGATGCGGCGCCACGACGATCACGTGGCCCGCGGTCGGCAGATCGGAGAGGTGCACGGTCGGGATCCCCGACAACCACTCCTGCCATGTCGACTCCGGTGTGCCCGGGTCCGTGTGACGGAACTCCGGGACCCGGTCGCACACGTCGGTCACTGCGGTACCTCACACTTCGTCGGGGAACGATCCGACCGCATCGGCTCGCGAACGCCGAGTTACCCCGAGCGAGTCGGGCGCGAAACCGGAAGACGCGCCACGAACGTGCCGGGGGGCAAGATCCACCCCCAGGGGTGGAGCGTTTCGAAGGGTGCTGCCGCTGGTCGCCTGAGGTCTGGGACCGGGTCGTCCGAGGTATCGGTCGGACATGCCCGACACCGACGACGATCCGTCCGACCTCTCGATCGAGGAAGCCGACCTCCGCAACGGCGAGCCCGACGCGCTCGTGGACGACGACGCGACGAACGCCGTGCCGGAGGACCTCGACGTGACCGAACCCACCGGGGACGGCGAGCCGATCCACCATGCCGAGGGCGGCGACGGCGCCGACTGACCCGAACCGGTCGAGCTCGGCTCGCACCTCTAATTCCGACTACCCCTATCAGATTTAGAGGGAATGCCCTAACGTGCCCGCTGCACACCCGATCCCCCGACGAAAGGTGCAGCCATGTCCGTCCTCCCCGAGGTGCTCGAGGCCAACGCCCGCTACGCCGCCGAGTTCGGCGCGAGATCCGAGCTGGCGCTACCACCCTCGCGGCGCTTCGCCATCCTGACGTGCATGGATGCCCGGTTGGATCCCGCCAAGTACGCCGGCCTGGCCGAGGGCGACGCGCACGTCGTCCGCAACGCCGGCGGTCGGGCGAGCGACGACGCGATCCGCTCACTCGTCATCTCCTACAAGTTGCTCGGGACCGCCGAGTGGTTCGTGATCCACCACACCGACTGCGGCATGGAGTTCTTCACCGACGAGATCATCCGCGACCTGCTCGCGCAGAGCCTCGAGACCGCCTCGCTCGGACCCGACGGGTTCACCGACATCGGTGAGGGGCCCGGCTCGGCCGAAGCCGCGTACATCGACTGGCTCACCATCTCGGACACCTTCGGTGCCGTCGCCGACGACGTCGCACGCATCCGCAACCATCCGCTGGTCCCCAACGGCATCCCGATCCACGGGTACGTCTACGACGTGCGCTCGGGCCGACTGATCGAGGTCGAGGCCGCCACCGAGCTGGGTGCCGCGGCCGTCTCGGTCCGATGACCGCCGGCCTGCCCGACGTCGTCGTCATCGGCGCACCGAAGGCCGGCTCCACCGCGGTGCACGCGGCGCTCACCACCCACCCAGCGCTGTTCATGTCCACCCCGAAGGAGCCGAAGTACTTCCTGTGCGGCGACGCGCCGCCACCCGCCCAGCACGGCCCCGGCGACGCACACAGTCGCAAGGAGTAGATCTGGCGGCGGAATGACTACGAACGCCTCTTCGCCGCCGCGCCCGACGACTCGCTGCGGGGCGAGAGCACGCCCTTCTACCTGTGGGACACGCTGGCGCACCGTCGGCTGGCCGACCTGGTGCCCGACGCCCGCCTGATCGCGGTGGTGCGCGACCCGGTCGACCGGGCGTACTCGAACTGGACCCACCTCCGCTCCGACGGGTACGAGCCCGAGTCCGACTTCGTGCGGGCGACCGAGCTCGAACCCGACCGCATCGACGCCGGATGGGCGCCGTTCTGGCGTTACGTCGACCTCGGGAGGTACGGCGCGCAGCTGCAGCACCTGCGGCGCTACTTCCCCGCCGAGCAGGTCCGGGTGATCCGCTACCGCGAGCTCGTCGACGACCCCGCGGCCACGCTCGCGGGCACGGCGGAGTTCCTCGACATCGACCCATCCGGCTTCGGCGAGGTGCGGGGCGAGAACGTCACCAACTGGGTGCCCGACTCACCGGTCAACACGGTGCTCAGGAGCGCCGTGCGCACAGGGGCGTGGGCCGGCCAGGTCGCGCCACCACAGGTCTGGCGGACGCTCGAGCGACCGCTGCGCGCCGCGCTGCACCGCTCGAAGGTGGCACGACCGCCGCTCACCGTGGACGAGCGCCGAGCGGTGCAACGGCACTTCGTCGACGACGTCGAGCTGCTCGGCGACCTGACGGGGCGGGACTTCCGCGACTGGCTGGGTCAGGACGGGCGGGGGTCCTTCACCAGCCGAGCGATCGACCTGCGACACGCCGAGGACCGCTCGGCGGCGCGCTGAGCAGGACACGTAGATTCGTGCCCGCCATGACCTCGCTCCGCGACCTCCGATTCCCCACACCCGACCCGACGATCGCGACGGTCGCCGTGTCCGCACCCGAGCTCGGCGACGGCTTCTGGGCGGGCGGGCCGAGCGCAGCGGTCGACGACGACGGCACCGTGTGGCTCGCCTGTCGACTCCGCCGCCCCGTCGGCGAGGGCCGCGGCTACGCGGTCGTGATCGCCCACTCGGACGACGGAGCGCACTTCGAGGAGCGGCTCCGACTCGAGCGCGACGAGTTCCGCTGCGATTCGCTCGAACGCCCCACGCTGGTGCGGCGCCCCGACGGGGGCTGGCGGCTCTACCTGAGCCTCGCTACGCCCGACACGCTCCACTGGCGCGTGGTGGCGCTCGACGCCGATCGACCCTCGGACTTCGCTGCGGCCGATGTGGTCGAGGTGCTCGACGGCGGCCCCGACCTGGCCTACAAGGACCCCGTGGTCCGTCCAGGCGCCGACGGCTGGGAGATGTGGGTCTGCCTGCACATGGTCGCCGACCCGGGCGTCGCCGACGCGATGACGACCGTGCACGCCACCTCGTCGGACGGCATCGACTGGAACCTCACCGGCACGGCCCTGGCGCCCACGTCGACGTCGACCTGGGACCGGCGGGGCACGCGGATCGCCGCGGTGACCGACGTCGGGCCGTCCCAGATCGCGTTCTACGACGGTCGGGCGGATGCATCGGAGAACTGGGAGGAGCGCACAGGGGTCGCCGTGCTCGGCGACGACGGCACCTTCGTGCCGGCCGGCGACGAACCGTTCGCCACCTCACCCGAGGGGTCGGGTTCGCTGCGCTACGTCGACGCGATCGAGGTCGCCGAGGGGATGCGGCTCTACTACGAGGCGGCGGCCGCGGACGGGTCGCACCACCTGCTGACCCAACTCGTCGCTCGACCGACGGGCTGAGGCGTCAGCCCGGCCGGTCGCCGGCAGCGTCCGCCAGCAGTTCGCCCGCCAGAAGTTCGCCCGCCAGAAGTTCGCCCGCCAGCAGTTCGATCGTCGCTGCCCGCGCACCCGGTCCGTCGTCGAGCTCGGCGGCGAACGCACCGGTGGCCGGCGACAGCATGAGCTCCTCGATCTCGTGGTGCGCCGCCAGGGTGCGGAGCTGCTCGGCGACCTCGCTCGGCGTGCCGACGAGCCAACTGCGGCTCATCTGGTCCGCGACCGCTCGACGCTGGTCGTTCCACTCGTAGCGCTCCGCCTCCTCGACGGTCAGCTGACGACCGACGACGCCGCGGGTGCGCAG
>JAFAFN010000083.1 GCA_023423475.1 Actinomycetes bacterium
CGTCTCGTGCCGGCGTCGTGGGCGACGATCGCCTTCGTGATCGTGCTCGGTCTGGTCGGCGCCTGGGACGCCGACCAGCTGCGGTCGCTGCGTGGCGACGTCGCCTTCTCGCTCGCCGAGGTCGTCAACTGGCACTTCATCGCCCAGGACCGCTCCTACGGCGCCGCGTTCGGCGCGCCGTCGCCGCTCGAGCACTTCTGGAGCCTGGCGGTCGAGCAGCAGTTCTACCTGGTGCTCCCGTTGGTCGTGATCGGCGCGCTCACCGTCGGTCGGCGCGGCACTCCCGCTCGTCGGCTCCGTCGCCTGGTCGGGGTGCTCGCCGCCCTGGCGGCGGTCTCGGTGGTGTCCAACGGGGTGCTCGCCCGCAGCTCGATCGAGCGCGCGTACTTCGGCACCGACACCCGGATGGCCGAGATGCTCGTGGGTGCGCTGCTCGCGTGCGCGACCCTGCGTCAGCTCCGTGGCGGCATCGGCTGGCGTGCTCGTCGCGCCGTGATGATCGCCGGCGTCGTCGCCGCGGGCGCCACGCTGGTGCTCTGGCACGGCGCCACGCTGCGATCGGCCTGGCTCTACCCGTTCGGTCTGCTGCTGAGCGCCTGCTGCACCGCCGCGGTCATCGCCGCCGCGGCGCAGCCCGGTCCGGTCGCCACCACGCTGTCGATCCGACCGCTGCGGTGGCTGGGCGGCATCAGCTACGGGGTGTACCTGCTGCACTGGCCGATCTTCCTGGTCCTGTCGCCCGCCCGACTCGGGCTGGGACCCTGGCCGCTGTTCGCGGTGCGCGTCGCCGTGACGCTGGCAGCCGCCGTGGTGCTCGCCCGGCTCGTCGAGCGACCCGTGCGGATCGAGCGGCGACTCGTCCGCCCCCAGGGGGCGATCGCAGCACTCGTGTGCATCCCGCTCCTGTTGGTCTCGACGATCTGGGTGACCCGTGATGTCCCGGAGCCGACGGAGTTCGAGCAGGTCCTGTCGGCTGCCGCCGACGACCCGGTCGTCCGGCCGACCGTGCCGGTCGCGACGACGAGGGTGCTGGTGGTCGGCGATGCCCTCGGGGCCTCGGTCGCCGATGCGCTGCGCACCGTCCCGGCCATCGAGGTCACCGACGCCACGGTGGCGAACTGCGGTCTGGCGCTCGGCGGATGGGTCACCACGCAGGGCGGTGCGGTCGAGCGGGACGTCGACCGGTGCCGCAGCGCCCACGACGGATGGATCGCCGCGGCGGACCAGCAGCGCCCCGACGTCGTCCTCGTGGTGCCAGGCGCCCGGGACGTCGCGGATCGTCGACTCGCCCCGACGATGTCCTGGGGTGGGCCGGCGGATCCGGTCATCGGCGACTTCGTCACCACCGAGATCGGGTCGCTGGTGGACACCCTCGCCGCGACGTCGAACGTCGCGCTGGTGACCTCGCCGTACCTGCGGAACTCGGTGGTGCCCGAGCCCGTCCCGGTGATCGTGCACGGGGCGGAACCAGGCTCGCCGAAGTGGGAGCTCGCCCAGATGGAGATCGGCGCGATCGCGGATGGCGCCGTCGCCGGGTTCGCCGAGAACGACGATGCCCGCATCGACCGGCTCAACCAGATGCTGGCGGACCTCGCATCGTCGCGATCGGTGCACCTGCTCGACCTGGCGGACCTCGTGAAGGGGTGGCCGGAAGGAGCCGTCGACCCGCAGGTGCGGCCCGACGGCGTCGGGTTCGGAGGTGTCGCTGTGGAGCGGCTCGCGACGTGGATGGCGCCGCACCTGAGCGACCTGACGCCGCTCCCGCCGGCCGCACCGTCGCCGTCACCCGTCGCGCTCGACGCTCCGTTGCCCCCGGCTCCGCCAGTGGTGCCACCGCGTGGCAGGCCCGACGGCGTGGCCCCCACGGTCCTGGTCGTCGGTGACTCGGTGGGGCTGAACCTGACCGACGGTCTGACCGAGTGGTCGCCGGATCGACCCGAGGGCGTGAAGGTGGCGTCGGGAGCCGTCATCGGTTGCCCGGTGGCCCGCGGCGGCAGCTATCGCATCAAGGGCGACACGGTGGTCCTGGGCGACGGCTGCGACTGGTCGACCAGGTTCCCCGGGCTGGTCGCGGCCCACCGCCCCGACGTCGTGGTCGTGATCTCGGCCCTGTGGGACGTGGCGGATCGTCGCCTACCCGGGGACGACCGCTACCGCCACGTGGGCGACCCTGCGACGGACCGCTTCGTGCTCGGGGAGTACCTCCTGGCGATCGACTCGCTCGCGGCGGACGGCGCCCGGGTGGTGCTGGTGCAGCAGCCGGTCATGCAGGTGGGGCGCAACCAGGGCCTCTCCGGACTGCCCGAGTCCGAGCCCGAGCGGATGGCTCGCTTCAACGAACTGCTCGTCGAGGCGGCCGCGCTGCGACCCGGCGTGGTCGAGTTGGTGGACCTGGCGTCCTGGATGGCGTCGCGCTGGGCGGTCGACGATCCGGCGGTGCGTCCCGACGGCGTGCACTACAGCGAGCAGCACGCCGAGATCGTCGGGTCCTGGCTCACCGAGCAGCTCCGGGTGATCGCCGGCTGATCGCCGGTCGACCCGTCAGCCTCGGTCGATCTGGGTCGTGGTGAAGCCGGTGCTCGCGGTGAACTGCTCGATCAGCTCCGGGCCGAGCCACTCCGCGACGATCGCGGCGGTCTCATCGGTGAAGTGGATGCCGTCGGGCCGGAGCTCGGCATCGTCGTCGCGTGCAGCCAGCCACGAACCGAGGTCGACGGTCCGGACCCGATCACCGCCGTCGGCCGAGTTCACCTCGGCGACGACGCGCTGGATGATCTCGCGGAACCGCTGCATCCGCGCGGGGTCGGACTGGGGTGCGGGTGACTCGGGCGGGCGGCCGTCGATGCGCCCGAACTCGACATCGGGTGGCACGAGCAGGACGACGGAGCCGTGGTGTCGCAACAGCGCCTCGACACCGGACCGGAGCTCGGCCTCGAGCGATCGGTCCAGCTCCTCGTCGACCCCGATCGTGAGCAGCGGGCCCTCGCCGCGGAGCTGCTGGTCGGCAACCTCCCACGGGCCGAGCTGCACCACGGCCACGTCGGCGGGCTGGGCCCTCGACGCGTCCTCCCAGGTCGACACCCAGTCGCGGCAGGTCTCGGGCACCTCGGCGACGTCGTCGCGGACCTTCCGCAGCCCGGTGTCGCTGAGTCCGCAGCCGAGCGCCGAGAACCCCTTGACGGCGACGAGCTCGTCCGGGTGCTGCCGGCTGAGCTCGGCGACGCCACGGGCGGTCATGAGCGCACTCGAGTCGCCGAAGAAGGACAGCCGTGGCGCGTCGCTGGCGAGCTGTGCGTCGGTGAGCTCCATCTCGGCCTGTCGGCGCGCCGCTTCGTCGAGGTCGATGGTCGCACCGGTGTCGCCGGCGGTCGTGACGAAGATGAGCGCGACGACGACCGCGATCGCCGCGAGGCAGGCGGTCGCGGCGCGCCACGGGTCGCAGATGGCGCCGGAGCGGACCGGTCGCTCGAGGTAGCGCCCCGACAGCGCGGCGACGCCGAAGGTGATGACGAGCGCGACGAGCAGTCGCACGGTGGTGCCCCACCC
>JAFAFN010000133.1 GCA_023423475.1 Actinomycetes bacterium
ACCGATGGGCACGCCGTTGCCGAGCGCCTTGGCCATCGTCACGACGTCGGGCACCACACCGAGACGCTGATGGGCGAACCACGCGCCGCACCGACCGAGGCCGGTCTGCACCTCGTCCACCATGAACAGGATGCCGCGCTCGTCGCAGAGCCGACGCACGCCACGGAAGTACTCGACCGTCGACGGGTTGACGCCGCCCTCGCCCTGGACCGGCTCGAGCAGGACCGCGGCAACGGTGTCGTCGAGTGCGGACTCGAGCTCGTCGAGATCGTCCCAGCTGACGTGGCGGAACCCTTCCGGGAGCGGCTGGAAGGCCTCGTGCTTGGCCGGCTGCCCGGTCGCGTGCAGGGTGGCGAGCGTCCGCCCGTGGAAGCTGCCGTACGCGCTCACCACGACGTGGCGTCCCCGGCCGCCGAACTTGCGAGCCAGCTTGATGGCGCACTCGTTGGCCTCGGCCCCGGAGTTCGAGAAGAAGACGCGGCCACCGCCCCCGAGGAGCCGGTCGAGGGTCTCGGCCAGCGGCCGGTTGTGCTCGTTGCCGTACAGGTTGGAGACGTGCAGCAGCCGCCGGGACTGCGCCGCGAGTGCGTCCGCGACCGTCGGGTGGCAGTGGCCCAGCGAGGTGACCGCCAAGCCGCAGAGCAGGTCGAGGTACCTGCGGTCCTCGTCGTCCCAGAGCCAGGACCCCTCGCCGCGCACGAAGGTCACCGGCGGCGGCGGGTAGGTCGGCATCAGTGGATCGTTCACGACTCGGCCTCCGTGGATGCCACGACCATCGTGCCGACACCGGCGTTGGTCAGCAGTTCGAGCAGCAGGACGTGCGGCAGACGTCCGTCGATCAGGTGGACCTGTCCGACGCCCGCCTCGATGGCACGCACGCAGCCCGCCATCTTCGGGATCATCCCGCCCGAGATCACCCCGGTCGAGATGTGGTCGCGCACCGTGTCGGTGTCGACCTCGGTGATCAGCGATGCGGGATCGTCGACGTCGGCCAACAACCCCGGCACGTCGGTGAGGAAGATCAGCTTCTCGGCGAGCAGCGCCTGCGCGATCTCGGTGGCGGCGTCGTCCGCGTTGATGTTGTAGGTCTGCCCGGACTCGTCCGCGCCGATCGTCGCGATCACGGGGATCAGGTCCATCGACAGCGTGCGCTCGATCAGCTCCGGGTTCACCTTGGTGACGTTGCCGACGAAGCCGAGCTCCGGGTCGTGCACCTGGGCCTCGAGCAGCATCGCGTCGGTGCCCGACAGGCCCAGTGCGACGGGTCCGAAGGTGTTGAGCGCCGTCACGATGTCGGAGTTCACCTTGCCGATGAGCACCATCTGGGCGACCTCGAGGGTCTCGGCATCGGTCACCCGACGACCGCCGACGAACTCGGACTCCTTGCCGAGCCGACGCAGCCACTCCCCGATCTGCGGTCCGCCGCCGTGCACCACGACCGGGCGCATGCCCACGCGGTGCATCATGACGACGTCCTTGGCGAAGTCGGCGAAGAGCTCCGGAGAGCTCATCGCGTTGCCGCCGAACTTCACGACGACCACGCGACCGCGGAAGGCCTCGATGTAGGGAAGGGCCTGCAGCAGGACGTCGACGGCGACCTCCGGGTCGCGCTGGTCGCCGGGCGCGCTCACGGGTAGGTCCCGACGAGCTGCAGGCCGGTGGTCTCGGGAAGTCCCGCGGCGAGGTTGGCGCACTGGATCGCCGCCCCCGACGCGCCCTTGCCCAGGTTGTCGATCGCACACAACCCGATGACGGTGCCCGTGCGCTCGTCGACCCTGGCGGTCAGGTGCGCCACGTTGGTGCCGAGGGTGGCCTTGGTCGACGGCGACCGCTCGGACACGACGACGAACGACTCGTCCGCGTAGAACTCCTCGAGGCAGCCCAGCACGTCCGCCGTCGTCAGGCCGGCGCGGGACGGCTGCCCGTAGCAGGTCGCCAGGATGCCCCGGTTCATCGGGACAAGATGCGGGGTGAAGAGCACCGGGGCGCCGATGTTCATCTCCATCTCCGGCGTGTGGCGATGCGTGAGCAGCCCGTAGGCCGTGACGTCGGAGTCCACGGCACAGAACGTGGTCGTGGGCTTGGGCGGCCGCCCGGCACCGGACACACCCGACGCTGCGTCGACGATGACCGTCGACGGGGCCACCAGACCCGCCCGCACCAGCGGCGCCATCGGCAGCGAGGCCGACGTCGGGTAGCACCCCGGCGTCGCGATGCAGTCGGTCGAGATCAGCTGCTCGCGGTAGAGCTCGGGCAGTCCGTAGACGAACCGATCGAGCAGCTCAGGGTGGGTGTGGGCCTCGCCGTACCACTGCACGTAGTCGTCCGATGTCCGCAGGCGGAAGTCGGCACCGAGATCGATGATGCAGCGCACACGATCGATCAGGTCACCCACGATGCCCTGGCTGGTGCCGTGCGGAAGACCCAGGAAGACGATGTCGACCCCGTCGACGAGCTCGGGGGTCCACGACTGGTACACCGTGTCGGGATAGGCGGCGGCGAGGCTCGGGTAGAGGTCACCCACCGCCGTGCCGGCCTGCGAGTCGCCGGTGGCGAAGCGCAGGTCGAACTCGGGGTGCTGGGCGCACAGCCGCATGAGCTCTGCGCCGGTGAAGCCGGATGCTCCGATGATGCCGATGGGGATCATCGCGTCACCCTAGCGCATCTTCGTGCAGAGTTCTGCAATTTGTTGCGTACCGGCGTCGAGGCCGCAACGGCCCGGCGTCGAGACCGAACGGTTCGGAGGTCAGCCGCGCAGCGTCGCACCGAGACGCTGCTCGACCTCGTCGATGATGGCCGTGCGGGC
>JAFAFN010000136.1 GCA_023423475.1 Actinomycetes bacterium
CGATGTTCGCCGCACGGTGCTGCCCAACGGCGTGCGGGTGCTCACCGATCGTGTCCCCGGTGCCGCATCGGCCACCCTCGCGGTGTGGGCCGGCATCGGGGGGCGGGACGAGTCCGCCGAGGCGGCGGGTTCGTCCCACTTCCTCGAACACCTGTTGTTCAAGGGCACCGAGCGCCGCAACGCGCTCGACATCGCGCTCGAGATCGATTGCGTGGGCGGCGACATGAACGCCTACACGAGCAGCGAGTACACGGCGTACTACGCCCGGGTACCCGCCACCGAGTACGACGTCGCGTCCGAGATCCTGCTCGACGTGGTGGCCGCTCCCGCGCTCCGGCCCGACGAGTTCGACGGCGAGCGAGAGGTGATCCTCGAGGAGCTCGCCGCGGCCGACGACGATCCGGAGGACCTCGTCGGCGTGCGCCTGTTCGAGGCGCTGTTCCCCGGCGATCCGCTCGGCCGAGAGGTGCTGGGCAGCGTCGAGAGCATCGACGCCCTGACCCGCGACGAGGTCGCCGGCTTCTTCGAACGCTGGTACTGCCCGACGAACCTCGTCGTCACCGGCTCCGGCCTGGTCGACCACGATCGCCTGGTCGACGAGGTCGCTGCACGCTTCGGCTCGGCGGTGCCCGGCGCGGCGCCCCGACGTTCCACCCCAGGTGCTGCGGTCGCGGCGACCGTGCGCGACGACCGTGGCGGCGAGCTCGCCCACCTCGCGCTCGGCTGGCGGACCAAGGGAGCCCACGGTGCGGACCGGTTCGCGCTGACCGTCCTCAACCACGTGCTCGGCTCCGGGCCGTCGTCCAGGCTCTTCCAGACGGTGCGCGAGGAGCGCGGACTGACCTACTCGATCGTGTCCGGCGTGACCCAGTACAGCGACGCCGGCGCGCTCACGGTCCAGTGCGCCACGGGCACCGCCAAGGCAGCCGAGCTGCTCGAGGTCGTCGACGCCCAGATCGAGGACCTCCGTGTGAACGGGATCCGCCCCGACGAGCTCGATCGAGCGAAGCGCTCGCTGCGCGGCTCGCTGGTGCTGGGACTCGAGGACCCCGGGTCACGTGGTGCGCGACTCGGCATCTCCGAGACCGTCCGTGGAGAGGTCGTCCCGCTCGCGGACCACCTCGCCTCGATCGACGCGGTCGACCTCGATGCCGTCGCTGCCGCAGCGGTCGACGTCTTCGGATCCGCCCGGGTCGTGTCCTTGGTCGGCCCCGACGGCCTGTCGCACGTGGGCTGAACGCACGAGGCGGGTTCAGGCGTCGAGCGTGTCGGCCCGTTCGACCTCGTCGCGGGTGACGCCGAGCACGAAGAGCACCGCGTCGAGGTACGGCACGTTCACCGTGGTGTCGGCGGCCTCCTGGACCAGCGGCTTCGCGTTGAAGGCGATGCCGAGGCCAGCGGCGGCGAGCATGTCGAGGTCGTTCGCGCCGTCGCCGACGGCCACGGTCTGCGAGACCGGGATGCCCTCGTCCTCGGCGAAGGACAGCATCAGCTCGGCCTTGCGGGCCCGGTCCACGACGGGGCCGAGGACCTTTCCGGTGAGTCGCCCGTCGACGATCTCGAGGACGTTGGCCTCGGCGTGGTCGAGCTCGAGGTCCGCGGCGAGCCCGTCGGTGAAGTGGGTGAAGCCGCCCGACACGATCCCGACGGTGTAGCCGAGGCGCTTGAGGGTGCGGACGAAGGTGCGGGCCCCGGGGGTGAGGCGCATCGCGGAGCGGGCTCGGTCGACGGCTGCGAGGTCGAGACCCTCGAGGAGCGCGACCCGTTCCCTCAGCGTCGCTTCGAAGTCGAGCTCGCCCGCCATCGCCCGGTCGGTCAGCCCGCGCACCTCGTCCAGGCACCCCGCCTCGGCGGCGAGCAGCTCGATCACCTCGTCCTGGATCAACGTGGAGTCGACGTCGAGCACGACGAGCCGCTTGGCGCGGCGTTCGATGCCCTCCGGCTGGATGGCGACGTCCAGACGATGGGCCGCGGCTGCCTCGCCGAGCAGTCGGTGCAGGGCGATCGGGTCGGCGCCGGTGACCCTGAACTCGTAGGCGTAGACGGGATAGCGGGCGAGCCGGATGATGCGGTCGATGTTGCCGCCCGACTCGGCGATCCCCGAGGCGACCGCCCCGATCTCCTCGGGCGACAACGCCGCCTCGAGCTCATGGCCCAGGACCGTCACCGCGTCGACGTTGCCCTTGTCGATGCGCACGGCCGGCACGGGGTCCAGCGAGACCTGCAGTCCGCGCTGCGCGGCGAACGCCGCCAGGTCGCTGTCGAGTCGCCCGGGGTCGCTCGGGGCGCCGACCACGGCGGCGAGCGTCAGGTGGCCACGGAGCAGCACCTGCTCGACGTCCTGCACCTCTGCGTCGTGCGCGGCCAGGACGGACATGAGATCGATCGTGATGCCGGGACGGTCGGGTCCGGACACCCGCACCAGGAGGGTCCCGTCGGGCAGGTCGGGGTCACTGCTCATGGCAGGTACGGTACGGCCCGCGAGCGGGGCGGCCCGACATCGCGGAGGGGGAGTGGCATGGCTGACGGCACGGAACTGGTCGAGATCGACACGGTGGATGCGAGTGTGCGGATCGTGCGCCTGAACCGGCCCGACCGGTTGAACGCCCTGTCCATCGACCTTGCCGTCGCCCTCGACGCCGCGCTGGCGGCGGTCGGCGAGGACAACCAGGCGCGCATCGTGATCCTGACGGGTGCAGGGCGTGGGTTCTGCTCCGGTCTCGACCTGAAGGACTACGGCATCATCCCGAACATCGACGGACTGTCGGTGCACCGCATCGCCAGCCGTTCGATGGGGATCTACTCGCAGCTGACGCGTCGACTCCGCTCGATCCCGCAGCCGGTGATCGCCGCGGTCAACGGTCCGGCGTTCGGCGGAGGCATGTGCCTGAGTCTCGGCGCCGATCTGCGAATCGCGGGGGAGTCGGCCGAGTTCAACGCCACGGGGATCGTCAACGGGCTCACGTCGGCCGAGATGGGAGCAGGCTGGATCCTGCCCCGACTGATCGGGGCGGCCAACTCGAACGACCTGCTGCTCACGGGTCGGCGCATCGATGCCGCCGAGGCCCTGCGGATGGGACTGGTCTCGCGGGTGGTGCCCGACGACCAGCTGCTCGACGAGGCGCTGGGCATGGCGGCGTCGATGGCGAAGTACTCCCACCACGGCCTCGAGGCGACCAAGCAGTCGCTCTGGGTCGAACAGGAGATCTCGAGCCTGCATGCAGCGATCGAGTTCGAGGACCGCAACCAGCTGATGGCGGGCTTCACCGACAACCTGCCCGAGGCGATCCGCGCGTTCGACCAGGGGCGCGAGCCGGTCTACCTCGACGAACCGCGCCGGGACCTCTTCGAGGGCGCCTGAATCGAGCCGGCCTGAATCGAGCCGGCCCGGATCGAGCCGGCCCGGATCGAGCCTGCCCGGATCGAGCCTGCCTGAAGAGGGAGGGCCCGGGCGGGTCGTACACTCCGGTCCATGGCGATCAAGGTCGGTGTGTTCGGTGCGGGCGGCAAGATGGGCTCGACGGTCTGTCAGGCGGTCACGGCGGACCCGGAGCTCGACCTCGTCGCCGCGGTCGACCCGAGCTACCGCGGCATCGACCTGCGGACGGTCACCGGCGTCGACTCCGACCTGCGCATCTCGGGCGAGCCCGGCGCGTTCGAGCGCACCGGCGCCCAGGTGGTCGTCGACTTCTCCCAGCGGGCCGCCTCGGTCGAGAACCTCGCGTGGCTCGCGGCGAACGGCGTGCACGCCGTGGTGGGCACCACCGGCTTCTCCGATGAGGACCTGGCGACGTTCACCGAGCAGTTCACGACCTCGAACTGCGTGATCGCTCCGAACTTCGCGATCGGTGCGGTCCTGATGATGCACTTCGCCGAGCTGGCGGCGCCCTACTTCGAGTCGGCCGAGATCATCGAGCTGCACCACGACGCGAAGGTCGACGCACCATCCGGCACCGCGATGTTGACCGTGCAGAAGATGGCCGAGGCATCCTCGGAGTGGACCGAGGACCCCACCGAGCACGAGCTGATCGCCGGCGCACGCGGCGGCGACGGCCCCGCGGGCATCCGGGTGCACTCGGTGCGACTCCGCGGTCTGGTCGCCCACCAAGAGGTCCTGTTGGGCACGACGGGACAGACTCTGTCGATCCGGCACGACTCGATCGACCGGACCAGCTTCATGCCGGGTGTCGTGCTCGCCGTGAAGCAGGTCGGGGACCACCCCGGCGTCACGGTCGGACTCGACGCGCTGCTCGGCATCTGAGGGCAGCCGTGCGCCGGCCCTCGCGGGTCAGTCGTCGCCGAGGTCCTCGTCGAGGGTCTCGACGCCGCCGATGAGGCCGCGCTTGCCGATGAACTGCCACGCCACGTAGGCGAGCACGGCGACGATCGAGCCACGGGTCAACCAGACCTGGTACTTGGCGACGAAGTCCAGCACGTCCTCGATCTGGTCCTCGAAGACCATGCCGATGCCACGCATGATCGCGATGCGACCGATCGTGCCGACCAGGCTCAACACGATGAAGCGGCGGAACGGGATCGCCGCGACACCGGCGAGCAGGCACACCGGGTTGTTCGGCATGATCACGACGAGCACGTGCAGCAGCTTCTTGAACCCGGTGCGGTCGCCCTCGAACTGGTCGAAGATCGGGTCCATGCCGGGGAAGACCTGACGGCCCCAGTGCAGCGCCTTGTCGCGGTAGCTCTTGCCCAGCCACCAGAAGAGCGGGTCGGGCAGCAGGAGCCGCACCGCGGCGATCGCGAAGAACGGCACGACGTCGGTCGAGACCGATGTGCCGAGCAGGTACTTGTTCGACGAGTTGAGCGCGAGCAGCCCGAGGGGCCGCGTCTCGATCCACGACGCCCAGACGATGTTGCCGACGTTCGTCGCGATGATCAGGGCGACGATGCAGGCCCCCACGACGGGCAGGGTCCAGCGCGGATGGGTGGGCCGCGCGTCGGTCGGGATGTCGGTCATGGGGCTCCGGGGACAGGTGACGGGCCCGCCGTGCGGCGGTCGTGACCGCACCGCGAGCGGTGTGGTCCAGCCCGTAGGCTCGGACCACGGTACAGGCGCGGACGAGGGGGTCCGCAGGTCAGGGGGACCAGATGCAGGGCACGATGCAGGAC
>JAFAFN010000217.1 GCA_023423475.1 Actinomycetes bacterium
GCGTACATGATCACCTGGCCGTCGACGTTGCGGGCGGCACGCCCGATCGTCTGGACGAGCGACGTCTGCGCCCGCAGGAAGCCCTACTTGTAGGCGTCGAGGATCGCCACCAGCGACACCTCCGGCAGGTCGAGGCCCTCTCGCAGGAGGTTGATGCCGACGAGCACGTCGTACTCGCCGAGTCGCAGGTCGCGGACCAGCTCGATGCGCTGCAGGGTGTCGACCTCGGAGTGGAGGTAGCGCACCCGCACGCCCATCTCGAGCAGGTAGTCGGTGAGGTCCTCGGCCATCTTCTTGGTGAGCGTGGTCACCAGCACGCGGTCGCCAACCTGTGTCCGGGCGTTGATCTCGGCCAGCAGGTCGTCGATCTGGCCCTTGGTGGGCTTGATGACGACCTCGGGGTCGAGCAGGCCGGTGGGCCGCACGATCTGCTCGACCACCGCGGTGGAGTGCTCGAGCTCCCAGTCGCCCGGCGTGGCGGACAGGAAGATGGTCTGGCCGGCCTTCTGGGCCCACTCCTCGAAGCGCAGCGGCCGGTTGTCGGCCGCCGACGGCAGACGGAACCCGTGCTCGATCAGGTTGTCCTTGCGGGACCGGTCGCCCTCGTACTGGCCGTGCAGCTGCGGGATGGTGACGTGGGACTCGTCGATGATCGTGAGGTAGTCGTCGGGGAAGAAGTCGAGCAGGGTGTTCGGTGCCTCGCCCGCGGAGCGGCCGTCGAGGGGGGCCGAGTAGTTCTCGATCCCGTTGCAGAAGCCCATCTCTTGCATCATCTCGAGGTCGTACTCGGTGCGCATGCGCAGCCGCTGCGCCTCGAGCAGCTTGCCCTGCGACTCGAACAGGGCGAGTCGCTCCTGCAGCTCCTGCTCGATCCGGCCGATCGCCGCACCGAGGCGCTCGTCCGAGGTGGCGTAGTGGGTGTTGGGGAACACCACGACGTCATCGAGGGAGCGGAACTTCTCTCCGGTGAGCGGGTCGACCTGCGAGATCGCCTCGATCTCGTCACCGAAGAACTCGATCCGGACCGTCGACTCCTCGTACGCGGGGTGCACCTCGAGGATGTCGCCACGCACGCGGAACGCACCGCGCACGAGGTTCATGTCGTTGCGCTCGTACTGGAGCTCGACGAGCCGACGCAGCAGCGAGCGCTGGTCGACCTGCTCGCCCACCCGCGCCGTGAACAGCCGCGAGGAGTACTCCTCGGGTGAGCCGAGGCCGTAGATGCACGACACCGAGGCGACGACGATGACGTCGCGGCGGGTGAGCAGCGCCGAGGTGGCGGCGTGGCGGAGCCGGTCGATCTCGTCGTTGACCGAGGAGTCCTTCTCGATGAAGGTGTCGCTCGACGCGATGTAGGCCTCGGGCTGGTAGTAGTCGTAGTACGACACGAAGTACTCGACCCGGTTGTCGGGGAAGAACTCCCTGAACTCGTTGGCGAGCTGCGCGGCGAGGCTCTTGTTGGGTGCGAGCACGAGCGTGGGACGCTGCACCTGCTCGATCGTCCAGGCGATGGTCGCCGACTTGCCCGACCCCGTGATGCCCAGCAGCGTCTGGAAGCGCTGGCCGACGTTGACGCCCTCTGCCAGCGCCTCGATCGCCTTGGGCTGGTCACCTGCCGGCTGGAACTCGGAGACGACCTTGAACGGCCGCACCGCAGAGGGCTGGATCCGCCCGGTGGCGGCGTCGGTCGGGCTGGATGAGCTCACGGACGCATCGTAGCGATGGGGTCCGACAGTCTGATTGCGGGACCGGCTCGCTGCGGGACTGGCCCGCACCGGCTCGGACCGCCCCGCTCAGCGCAGGGTGTCGATCCAGTCCCAGGCGCGGTCGATCTCGAGCGCCAGCGCGGCGGGGTCGCCGTGGTTGTCGATCACCAGGTCGGCCTTCTCGAGCCGCTCGGCACGGCTGGCCTGCTTGGCGATGCGGTTCCTGGCGTCCTCCTCGTAGAAGCCCCGGTGCTCGACCAGTCGCTGCACCGCGACGTCGGGGTCGAGGTCGACCACGATCATCGCCGCCATGTCGTCGCGCCCCGACTCGACGAGCAACGGGACGTCGAGCACGACGACACGATCGGTGTCGGCGAGCTCGGCGAGTCGGCGCTCGATCTCCTCGTGCACCCTCGGATGGACGATGAGCGAGAGCGCGGCGAGCGCCTCGGGGTCGGTGAAGACGACCTCGGCGACCGCGGCACGGTCGAGGCTGCCGTCGTCGGCCACGATGCCGGGTCCGAACCGGGCGACCATCTCGTCGAAGACGACCGTGCCGGGCTGTTGCAGCTCCTTCACGATCGCGTCGGCGTCGACGACCGCGGCACCCTTCGCCGCGAGTCCTGCCGAGACCGAGGACTTGCCCGCCCCGATCCCACCGGTGAGTCCGATCAACAGCATCGTTCCGCCTCCTGCACGGCCACGGACGCTACCGCCATGACGACGAGCGGAGCGGCGGAGCGGGGCGGAGGAGCCCCTGTCCGCTTCGCCGGAGAAATATCTGATCCAAATATGTAGGTCGCACGACCCACCTGCCGATACGCACAGGAGACCCGTCGAGCACTGGGCGCGACGGCCCCACCAGCAGGACACCGATGACGCCATCGAATGACGCAGACGGCCGCACTTTCCCGGCGGACGGCCAGCTGCACCCCGCGGCGACGGACGACCCTCCGACGATGGGTGCCGACGCGCAGGGCATCGCGGACATCGATGCGCTCGTGGGCGGTGCGTTCGTCGAGCAGGAGCCGCCCGACGACGGTTTCGGCGCACGGTTCAAGCGTCGGCTGTCCACCGATCTGCGCAACGCGCTCGTCGACCCGTCGCAGGAGCCCACCGGCGACTTCGACATCGTCGTGCAGCAGCCGGGACGCTCCGGGGACCGGGTCGCGACGTTCGCCGGGTTGATCACGGCCATGCGGCTCGCCACCACGGCGATCTCGCTGCTGCTGGTCTCGACCTCCACCGACAACTCGGTCTCGCTGCGTGTCTGGACCGCCGTGGTCGTGGTCTACGCGATCTTCCGTGCGTTCCGCCCGATCCGCTACACCGACGACGTCCACTCCCTCATCCGGGTAGTCGCCGAGGTCACGTTGCACGTGGTCGCAGTCGTCGCCACCGGGTCGTGGGACTCCCCGCTCATCTTCACGCTGCTGACCGCGGTGACCGTCGCGGGCCTCGCCCGTGGCTTCGGCTTCTCGCTGCGCATCGCGATCGCCACGGTGGTCGCCGTCACGTTCCCCTTCGTCAACGAAGCCGTCGACCGGCGTGAGGCCCTGCTGCGGTCCGCCTCGTGGGCCGGCATCGTGCTGCTCGTCGCGATCGTCGCCGGCTACGCCCGACGCATCTCCGGTGAGGCGGACCGCGAGCGCGAGCTCGCCATGGACCGCCTCGGCCGCCTCGCCGATGCCAACGCACTGCTGTTCTCGCTGCACCGGGTCACCCAGACGCTGCCCGCGTCGCTCGACCTGGGCGACGTGCTCGACTCGACGCTGACCAGGATGAAGTCCCTCGTCTCCTACGACAGCGTCGCCGTCCTGCTCTTCGACGAGACCGACGCCCACTGGGACGTCGTGCGCCACCAGGGCCTGCACGCACCCAGTCGTCTCGGGCCGACCGAGCTGCCCGGCGGTCTCCGCCAGGCGATCGCCGAGAACCGCCAGGTGCACCTGCCGGATCTGTCCGCCCACACCGACGGCGGCCTGTCGAACCGTGCCGGATCGGGCATCTACTCGGTGCTCGTCGCCCGGGGTTCGATCATCGGCCTGATCGCGATCGAGCACAGCGACTTCAACCACTTCTCGACCAGGGACCTCGAGCTGGTCGAGGGCTTCGTCGCTCCGGCGGCCCTCGCGCTCGACAACGCCCGTTGGTTCGCCCGCCTCCGCACCGTCGGCGCGGACGAGGAGCGCACCCGAATCGCCCGCGACCTGCACGACCGCATCGGGCAGTCCCTCGCCTACCTGGGCTTCGAGCTCGACCGCCTCGTCGACAAGGAGGAGTCGGGACAGCGCATCACCGAGGACATCACCGTCCTGCGCGACGACCTCCGCGGCGTCGTGCGAGAGGTCCGCGACACCCTCTACGACCTCCGCACCGACGTCTCGGACGAGCAGAGCCTGGCCGACGTGCTCGAGCAGTTCGTCGTGCGCGTCGCCGAGCGCAGCGACCTGCAGATCCAGGTCGAGGCCGACCGGGGTGCCCGTCTGCCCATGCTCCAGGAGCGTGAGATGTGGCGTGTCGCCCAGGAGGCGCTCGCGAACGTCGAGCGCCACTCGCAGGCCAGCGCCGTGCGGGTCGTGTGGCGCTGCGACGGTCGTCGGGCGCTCATCGACATCACCGACAACGGCGTCGGCTTCGACCAGTCCCGGGCCGGCCGCATCGACTCCTACGGCGTGCTCGGCATGCGCGAACGGGCCTCGAGCATCGGCGCCGCGCTCGAGATCATCAGCGCTCCCGGCCGAGGCACCAGGGTGCGCTGCACGCTGACCCCCGAGACCGCGGACGCCGGCCGCAGCGCCCCCTCGCAGGTCCTCGACTCCCCCGCCGGGCGCGACACCGCTCCCTTCGAGCACGCCGAGGTGCCCGCGGCTCGTGCCGTGACCGTCAACGACGGTGACGTCACCCGACTCGTCCCACTCGCTCCGGCCCCGCCGGATCCATCCATCACACCCACCACGACCGACTCAGGGAAGGGGAGGTAGGACATGCCCATCCGCCTCATGTTGGCCGACGACCACCGGATGCTCCGCGAGGGGCTCCGGCGATCGATGACCGATGCCGGCTTCGACGTGATCGGAGAGGCCGGCGACGGCGTCGAAGCGGTCGCACTCGCCGGTCAGCTCCATCCCGACGTCCTGTTGATGGACGTGACGATGCCCAACTGCGACGGCGTGGAGGCCTGTCGGCAGCTCAAGGCGACCGGCACGGGGACCCGTGTCGTGATGCTCACGATGCACGCCGACCAGGAGGTCCTGACCAACGCCATCCGTGCGGGGGCGATCGGCTACCTGACCAAGGACTGCTCGACCCGCGAGATCGCCGAGGCGGTCCGCATGGCCGCCGAGGGCGACACCGTGCTGTCGCCGCAGCTCGCCAGGTCGATGCTCGCCGAGGTCCGCAAGCTCGACGAGCCGCGCACCCCGGAGGACGACCGAGTCGTCACCAAGCGCGAGGAGGAGGTCCTGCAGCTCATCGCTGACGGCTGTTCGACCCCGGAGGTCGCCGAGCGCCTCTACATCTCCCAGAAGACCGTCAAGAACCACCTGGCGTCGATCTACCAGAAGCTCGACGCGAGGGACCGGACACAGGCCGTGCTGCAGGCCGTCCGGATGGGGATCGTCAGTCTGCACTGACGACACCCGGAGCCACATGGTTCCTGCGGTCCCTGGGGTTGGGTCGCCGGAACCACGTTGGGCCGTTCGACCTATCAAGCGTGGGTCGGAGGCGCCGATACAACTTCCACGGATCCCGGCGGACGGGGTTCGAAACCCCAGGAAACCCGAAGCACCAGAACAGACGGAGCACCAAGATGATCACCCAGTTCAACTTCCTCAAGGCATGGATGCTGGCGCAGGCCAAGTCCGAGCGTGGCGCCTCGCTCGTGGAGTACGCACTCCTCGTGGCGCTCATCGCCGTCGTCGTCATCGGCGCCATCACCCTGCTCGGCCGCAGCGCCTCGGAGACCTTCTCCGGCGTGGCCAGCAACCTGCCCGGCTGATCCTCCGGATCTACCGAGTACTGACCGAGGGCGGACCCGTAGCGGGTCCGCCCTCGAACTTTCTCCGAGCACGCGACGGGGCAGATCCACAACGACGTCGATCGGGAACCGGAGTGGAGAGCAGCAACGGGGCCCGCGGGGCCCCGTTGCCGCGTCCGGGACGCGCTGCAGTCGGAGCGGCGCTGGGTCGACGGTCAGCCTGAGCGGCGCCAGTCGACGAGGCTCAGTCGACCTGGCTCAGTCGACGAGGCGGAGACCCGCGGGGGTGAGCGATCCGTCGTCGACGGCGAGCTCGACCGAGAAGCGGGTCCGGTGCGCCGGGAAGACGTGCTCGCTGACGAGCACCGGGCGACCCTCGACGCTGCGGGTGACACGCTCGACCACGAGCGCCGGTGAGCCCGCCGGCACCCCGAGCAGCGCGGCATCGGCGGATGCGACGAGCTCTGCACCGATGGTCTGGCTGGCCCCGCCGAGCGCGACGGGAAGCTGCTCGAGGAACGAGGACCGCTCGACGTCGTCGCGGCTGAGCGACGAGCCCAGCTCCTCGCGGCACCACACCGTGACCCGGGCGAACGGCTGGCCGTCGGCGAGGTGCAACCGCCGCACCTCGAGCACGGTGCGCTCGCCGAGCACCTCCTTCACCCGAGGCGGCGCCGGCACGAACCCGAACGACAGGATCCGGCGCGCCGAGCGGATGCCGGCGGCCGAGAGCTGGGCGTCGATCGTGTCGAGATGGCTCAGGTCCTGCTGCAGCGGCTCCCCCGCCACGGTCCACCCGAAGCCCTGACGGCTCTCGAGCAGGCCCTCGCCGCGCAGCACCTCGAGTGCCCGTCGGATGGTGACGCGGCTGGCTCCGTAGTGGGCCGAGAGCTCCGACTCCGACGGGAGCACCCGCGTCGCGTCGAACTCCGACTCCCGCAACCGACGGCGCAGGTCATCGGCGATGACCTGGTAGCGGATGGTCCTCACGAACTTGTAGTGTACTTGTATTCCCGCCGGTTCGACCGCCTGACCCGGGTACCGCCACGAGGAGACCGCCATGGCCGCAGTTGCATCCACTCCCATCGAGCTCGTGAAGGGCGCATACGCCCGCTTCGAGGCCCACGTCGACGTCGCCCGCACCCGTCTGGGTCGCCCGCTGACCCTCGCCGAGAAGATCCTCATCGCCCACCTCGACGACCCCGCCGCCGAGTTCGAGCGTGGCGTCACCTACAACGACCTGCGCCCCGAT
>JAFAFN010000309.1 GCA_023423475.1 Actinomycetes bacterium
GACACGTCGGATCTGGTCGACCGTCCCGGGTTTGAACGCGTTGCACCACATGCCGAGCTCCGCCAGCTCGTCGAGCAACGCGACCGCCGCGTCGGTGTCGGGGATGCCCGCCGAGACGGTCACTCCGCAGATCGGCGCGCCGGCGCGGCGCGCTCGCTGCACCAGGCGACTGCGTCCCAGGTGCAGGCCCCACAGGTACGGGTCGAGGTGCAGCGTGTTGAGCACGACCTCGGCGCCCGGCTCGAGCAGCTCGGCCAGCTCGGCGAGCCGCTCCTCGAAGATCTCCTCGGTCACCTGTCCACCGCCGGCGAGCTCCGCCACGTGCCCGCCGTTCGCCGCTGCGGCGACGATCGGCGCGTCGACGGTGGTGGGCGTCATGCCGGCGAGCACGATCGGCGACCTCCCGGTGATCCGGGTGAATCGGTTCTCGACGTGTGTGGCACCGTCGGGTGTGGTCACCAGCTGCGGAGCGAACCGCTCGTAGCCGGCCGGTCGACGGTCGAGCGTGGCGCCGGGTGTCACGAGAGCTCTGCGGTCGTCGTCCTCGCTCATCGCCAGCACCGAGACGCCGAGACCGCTCGTCGCGCCGACGGAGAGTCGGGCGACGCCGTTGGACGGGCCCAGGTCGATCAGCCACTGGGCGGGCGTCGTGCCGGCCGAGCCGTCGACGAGCGCGACGGCGGTCCGGTCCCAGCGGCCGGGCCGCACGAGCATCCCCTCGACGAGGTCGCGCACCAGGTCCGAGCCCGGCACGGCCAGCCGTGGGCCGTCGGGCAGCACCAACGGGACACCCGAGGTGGGCGCCGGGAGCGTCAACCCCGTACGTGCCGCTGCGTCGATGACCGACTCCGCCACGGCGCCCAGGATCGGGTGGTGGCACGGCGCGCTCACCGCCAGTGGCTCCCAGACGAGTCGGGTGTCGGCCGGATCGCGCCGGGCCGCGGCCTGCAGCCGTGCCCGGGCGACGCGCAGCCCGGTCGTCGAACCGGCGATCACGGCACGCGAGTGGCCGTGGTGCAGCGCGATCCGCGCCGCCCCCTCGTCGGTGTCCTCGGCGAGCAGCCGCTCCAGGCGGTCGAGTCGGATGCCTGCGACGGCGACCATCGGCGCCGGGGCATCGGTGTCACCGCCCATCGCCGCGGTCAGCACGGCGCTGGGCACGGCGTGCTCGCTCGTGCCGAGCAGGTGTCCCAGCAGGACCGACAGCTCCAGGTACGACGACACGACCTCGTCGTCGAGGCCGTCGGGTCGCGTGGCCACGGCGCTCGCGGCCATGATCCCGCCGGAGTGCCCCGTCGCGGCGACCACCGAACCGGCCTGCACCGCGTGGGCGAGTCCCTCCTCCCACAGCTCGCGGTACGTCAGCAGCTGCGTGAGCAGCACACCGGGGAGCGACACGGCCAGCGCGCTGAGCTCACCGTCGTCAGGTCGCGTGCGGGCGTCGTCCACCCAGCCGAGCGGATCGAACCCGACGCGCCACGCCGCCAGGTCGGCGAGCTCACTCCGCGAGGCGTGCTCGACGACCAGGTCGGTCCAGCGCTGGGCACGCGAGCGCAGCCAGGGGCGCCGGCCCAGCAGCGACTCCAGGTCGTCCCACCACCGCCAACCCTGGCCGGCGAAGCCGAGGGCGACGGTCGTGGCACCGGTCGACAGCGCCGAGGCGAGCGAGCCGTCGATCGGCGCACGGGTCTCGTCCGCGGGCGCGTCGAAGCTGGGCGTCAGGAAGGACACCGACATCTGAGTTCTCCATCCAAGTTCTCTGGGAGCGGCCGGGCGATGCCGCTCGGGTGGATGTGACCCCGCTCATCGGATCGGGTTACCGATCCGTCGCAAGTTTCCGCGCGGTAACCACAAGTTTCCGCGCGGTAACCAACGGCCCATAGATACAGCCCTCTCCCGGCTACCCGTCGGGGGTGATCGGCCGTTACGTTGTGGGCCCGTGACGGACCGCAGCGAGTGGATCGACCGGGACCGTGCGGTCGTGTGGCACGGCTTCACGCAGATGGCCGCCTACGCGGACAACAGCCCCGTGATCGTCGACCACGCCGAGGGGCGGGAGCTCGTCGACGTCGACGGTCGGCGGTACCTCGACGCCATCAGCTCGCTGTGGGTCACGACGCTCGGTCACCGTGTCCCTGAGCTCGATGCCGCCGCGGCCGACCAGCTCGGTCGGGTCGCGCACTCGACGCTGCTCGGCAACGGCAACACGACCACGATCGAGTTCGCCGAGGCGCTGGCCCGCGTCGTGCCCGTCGACGGCCCGCACTTCCTGTTCGCGTCCGACGGCGCCGCCGCGGTCGAACAGGCGATCAAGATCGCGTTCCAGTTCTGGACCAACCAGGGTGTCGCCGGTCGCACGAAGTACCTGGCCTTCGGCGGCGCCTACCACGGGGACACGATCGGCTCGCTGTCCATCGGCGCGGGTGGATTCGGCACCGACGTCTTCGACCCGTTGCGGTTCCCCGTCGTACGGGCCCCCGGGTTCGACGACCCCGACTGCATCCAGGTCGCCTGCGAGCTGATCGCCGAGCACCGCGACGAGCTCGCGGCGGTCGTCGTGGAGCCGCTGGTGCAGGGCGCTGCGGGCATGCAGCTGCGACCCGCCCACGAGTTCGCCGCGCTGGGCGCGGCGTGCGACGAGCACGACGTGCTGTTGATCTGCGACGAGGTGGCCACCGGGTTCGGTCGCACCGGGACGATGTTCGCGGTCGAGCAGTGCGGTCTGCGCCCCGACCTGCTCACGATCGGCAAGGGCATCACCGGCGGCTACCTGGCCATGGCCGCGACCGTCGCGAACGACCGGGTCCACGACGCGTTCCTCGGCGAGGACCTCTCGGAGCGCACGCTCTACCACGGGCACTCCTACAGCGGGAACGCCCTGGCCGCCGCCGTCGGGCTCGCCCACCTCGAGCTGTTCGGACGTCTCGGGGTGCTGGGCAACGTGGTGGAGCGGGCCAGCCAGCTCGACGAGCTGCTGCGCCGTCGGGTCGCCCCGCTGGACGCCGTGTCCGAGGTGCGCCAGCAGGGGCTCATGGTCGGTGTCGAGCTCGCGCCGCCGCCCGGCGCGACGCGCTGGGGTCGTCGCGTGTGCGCCGCGTCGGTCGAACGGGGCGTGCTGCTGCGACCGCTCGGCGACGTCGTGGTGCTCATGCCGATCCTGACCTCGACCGCGGAGGAGATCGAGCGCATCGTCGACGTGCTGGTCGAGGCGATCGACGAGGTCGCCTCGTCGTGACCCCGAGCTGGGCCGCCCGCGTCGCGACCGCGAACGAGTCGACCCGGGACGCCGGACGTTGGCGGAGCATCAGGACTCTCGACTCGGGCGGGACGACGACGACGATCACCGCGACGGGCGAGCCGGTCGTGACGTTCGCGTCGAACGACTACCTCGGACTGAGCCAGCATCCCGACGTCATCGCCGCGGCGCACGACGCCCTCGACCGCCACGGTGCCGGCGCGGGCGCGGCCCGGCTGATCGTCGGCGGGCGCCCGGTGCACGACGAGCTCGAGGTCGCCATCGCCGGGTTGCACGACCGCCCTGCGGCCCGGCTCTTCCCCACCGGCTACCAGGCCAACGTCGGGGTGCTCGGCGCACTGACGCGCTGCGCACCCGGCTGCCTGGTGCTCTCCGACGAGCTCAACCACGCGTCGATCATCGACGGTGCCCGACTCAGCCGCGCCGAGGTGCAGGTCTACCGACATGCCGATGCCGGGCACGTCGCCGAGCTGCTCGAGGCCGCTGCCGGACGGCCCGTGCTCGTGGTCACCGACGGCGTGTTCTCGATGGACGGCGACCTCGCGCCGCTCGACGAGCTGGGCGAGTTGTGCGACCGGCACGACGCGCTGCTCGTCGTGGACGTCGCCCACGACGAGCTCGGCCCTCGACCGCCCGACGGCGCCGTGGTGGTCGGCACGTTGTCGAAGACGTTCGGCGCCCTCGGCGGTTACGTCACGGCCGACGACGACGTGGTCGCGTGGTGCACCAACACCGCCCGGTCGTTCATCTTCACCACCGCCGGCTCGCCGGCGGACGCTGCAGCGGCGCTCGCCGCGGTCCGCATCGTGGCGGGTGACGAGGGCGAACGTCTGCGCCACCGGCTTCGTGCCAACGTCGAGCGGTTCGCCCCGGGCCACCCGTCCCCGATCGTGCCGGTCCTGCTCGGCTCCGAGGAGCGGGCACTCGAGGTGGCCGCCGCGCTGCTCGACCAAGGACTCCTCGTGCCCGCCATCCGACCGCCGACCGTCGCGCCCGGCACGTGTCGCCTGCGTGTCGCGCTGTCCGCGGCGCACTCCGGCGACGACCTCGACCGCCTTCGCGGGGCGCTCGACTCGTTGGGGGTGGCGTGGTGAGCACCCGTCCCTCGACGCTGGTCGTCGTGGCAGGCACCGGCACCGAGGTCGGCAAGACCTGGGTCGCCGTGCGGCTGATCGAGCAGCTCGTCGCCCGCGGCGTGACCGTCGCCGCCCGCAAGCCCGCGCAGTCCTTCGAGGCCGACGACCCCAGCGGGTCCACCGACGCGGGCCTGCTCGCCGCGGCGTCCGGAGAGCCGCTCGAGGTGGTCTGTCCCCCTCATCGCTGGTACCCGACACCGATGGCACCGCCGATGGCGGCCGACAGCCTGGGTCGAGGAGCGGTCACGCTCGACGACCTCGTGGACGAGGTCGCGGACTCGTGGCCACGACCGACCGCCCAGGTCGGCCTCGTCGAGCTCGCCGGCGGTCTGTGGTCCCCCGCCGCGCACGACGGCGACGGGATCGAGCTCACCCGGCGGCTCGGCCCGGATCAGGTGCTGCTCGTCGCGGATGCCGGGCTCGGCACGCTGAACGCCGTCCGCCCTGCGCTCCGGGCACTCGCCGAGCTCGCCGCACCGAACGGCCCCCTGCGGGTGACGGTCCTGTTGAACCGCTTCGACGAGACCGTCGAGCTGCACCGCCGCAACGCCGAGTGGCTGCGAGCGCACGAGCAGATCGAGGCGCACACGACGGTCGAGGAAATTTCGGGCGGGCTCGTTACCCTCGACTGAGTCGACACACCGACTCCGGAGGGATCCGCCATGACCGACGACACGCCACCACTCGAACCGCCCGCCATCCCCGTCACCACCACCTTCGTCGTGAACGGCTCCGCCGGGACCGAGATCGCCCCGGCCTACGGCATCGTCGTGCGATCCGCCGGCTTCTCCCGCAACCTCGTGGGCGGCATCAAGGCCTTCAAGCGCGGCGACATCACCGAGTTCTCCGGCACGCTCGAGGAAGCCCGCCAGCACGCCGTGAACCGGATGGTGGAACACGCCCAGGCCATGGGGGCGAACGCGGTCACCGGCATGCGCTTCGACTCCTCCCCCGTCGGCAACGACGGGCTCGTCGAGGTCGTCGCCTACGGGACCGCCGTCAAACTCTGACCGTCACGTGGTCGGGCCCCGGGACGCATGCCGTCAACGGGCCGACTTGCGCCACCACACCCCGGTCCAGTCGACCTCGACGATCGGATCGGTGATGCCCTGCGGGGCGCGGTAGTCGTCGACCGCGCCGCGACACGGCACCCAGCCGCCGTAGTCGTCGACGAGCACGAACCCGCCGGGGGAGACCCGCGGCTCGAGCGCGATGAGTGCATCCATCGTCGACTCGTACAGGTC
>JAFAFN010000328.1 GCA_023423475.1 Actinomycetes bacterium
GGAGAAGACCGAGGTCGTGCTGCAGCGCCTGCGCGAGGGAAAGCTCGACGCCGGGCTGCTCGCGCTGCCGGTACCGGACGACCAGCTGCACGTCGAGCCGCTCTTCACCGAGGAGTTCGTGCTCGCCGTGCCCGCCACGCATCCGCTCGCCGACGAAGAGGGTCCGATCGACCCGTCGGTGCTCGCGGGCGAGCACGTGCTGCTGCTCGAGGAGGGTCACTGCCTGCGTGACCAGGCGCTGTCGGTCTGCCAGATGGTCGGAGCGAGCGAGCGCAGCGGGTTCCGGGCGACGAGCCTCGAGACGCTGCGCCAGATGGTCGCCGCGGGAGTGGGCGTGACGCTGCTGCCGGAGCTGGCCGTGCAGCCGCCCGTGGCGACCTCGGACGACATCGTCGTGCTGCGCTTCGCCGAGCCTGTTCCCCGCAGGGACATCGCCATGTTCTGGCGCCAGTCCAGCGTCTTCCGGGACTTCCTGCCGTCGGTCGCCGCGGTGATCCGGGATCTGCCCGACGACCTCGTCGGTGTGCGGCCCCTCGAGTCGGTGCCGTCGTCGATCGAGGCCGCCCTGCTCGCCGCCCTCTGACGTCACCCCTCCCCGACATCCCCTTCATCTTCGTACCCAGGAGTCCGACGACGAGGTCGAGAACCCGTTTGTCGCAGGTGGTCCGGGGCACGAGACTCGATCGATGAGCACCACCGGGCAGCCGAGCATCGTCGTCACCGATCTCGACGGGACCCTGTGGCACCACGACGACGACATCGACCCGACGGTGGTCGACGCGATCGACGAGCTCGAGCGACGCGGCGTGCCGCTGCTCGTCGCGACGGGTCGCCGACTGGCGTCGACGGTCCAGCCGCTCACCCGCGTCGGCGTGCGCCTGCCGATGGTCGTGCTCAACGGAGCGCTCGGTGTCGAACGGGACGGCACGACGCGGTTCCACTGCTCGGGCTACTCGAGCGAGGACGCGACCGCGGTGCTCGCCGCGTTCCGGTCGGTGGGGCTCGACCCGGTCGTGCAGGTGGACCGACCCGACATCGAGGTCTATCTGAGCACCACCCCGGGCACCCACCCCGAACATGCCGCGATGCTCCGACCGGTCGCCGCGATCGACGACCTCGACCGTGTCGTGGCCGACGAGGTCGTGCTCGGCTTCAGCCTGTTGGGTGTCGACAACACCCTGGCGGCGACGGTGGCCGACGCGATCGGGACGACGGCAGAGAGCCACCTCGACCGATCGATCGAGTACGTCGGCGACGCCTCGCTGACCGTGGCGCCCAAGGGTCAGTCGAAGTGGGACGGTGTGCTCGCCTTCTGCGCGGCGCACGACCTGGACGCGACCCGGGTGCTGTGCCTGGCGGACGGCGCGAACGACATCGAGCTGCTCGACAACTCGGCGATCCGCCTGGTGCCGAAGGTGGCGAACCCCGCCGCGCTCGAGCGTGCCGACCACGTGATCCCCGCGGCCATGGACGGCGGCTGGGCCGCCGTCCTCGACCACGTCTGACCCAGGACATAGGGGTCCTCGTCGACACGGTGTGTCGATGAGGACCCCACTCCCGCGGCCGAGACCTGGGAGTCGGGTCCTCATCGACGAGGGATGTCGATGAGGACCCCTATGTCGGTGGCCCGCCGGCGGTCGATTCCGCAGCCGTGTCAACCTCGGAACCGGGTCGGGGCTGTAGGTGGGTATGGATGTGGTGATCGATACGGTGACGCCGCAAGGACCGCTCGGAGGGGAGCTCGGTTGGACGCGACGGCGCATGACTTCGACGCCTTCTACCGGTGCACCTTCGCCGGCATGGTGGTGTTGGCGACGGCGGTGACCGGCCAACGTGCCGGGGCCGAGGACGTGGTGCAGGACGCGATGCTCGACGCCCATCGCCGCTGGGATCGTGTCGGCGGCTACGACTCGCCGCGGGCCTGGGTCCGCCGGGTCGTGATCCAGCGATCGACGAAGGTGTCGCGCAAGCGTCGCAACGAACGGAACGCGCACCTGCGCCGCGTCGGCGACGACGCGCCCGACCATGGTGACCCGGCGCTCGACCCGATGCTCGCGACGGCGCTGCGCTCGCTGCCCGTGCAGCAGCGAGCGGTGCTGGCGCTGCACTACCTCGAGGACCTCTCGGTGCACGACACCGCCGAGCTGCTCGGCATCACCGACGGGACCGTGAAGACCCACCTCTCACGCGGTCGTACGGCCCTCGCCGAACGCCTGACCGACATCGACGGCGGATCGTTGACCACACGACGCGAAAAGGAGGATCAGCCATGAGCGACATCGATGACCCGAACCACGAGATCGCCACGGCGTTCGACCGCTTCCGGGCCGATGTCGACCAGTCCGTAGAGGTCGAACCCGCCCTCGATGCCCTGCACACGTCGCGCACTCGGCGACCCCTGCCGACGGCTTGGAGCATCTCGGCGATCGTGCTGTCCGCCGCCGCAGTGCTGGCGGTCGCGTTCGTCGTCGTCAGCGGTCCCGACGACGCGCCGAGCGCTGCGGCGCCCGACCCATCGCCGCCTGCGACGGTGGGGGAGGAGTTCGTACCTCCGCAGGACGAGCGCTGTGTCGACGCCGAGATCTTCGTCTACATGGAGCCCCTTGCCCCAGAGGTCCAGATCGAGGCGGCACGGGTGCAGCTCGGCGAGATCGCGCCGGACCTGGAGTGGGAGTACCTCGACCAGCAGACCACCTTCGAAGAGTTCCAGCGTCTGTTCGCCGAGTCGCCGGAGTTCGTCGAGTCCATCGAGCCCCACGACCTGCCGACGTCCTTCCGCGGAAGTGCCGCGGGCGACCTGGCGTCGCTCGACCTGGAACGGATCGAGACGATCGACGGCGTGCTCAGGGCCGAGGCCGCCGAGCAGTACGCAGCGATGGCCGGCGAGGCCGACGTGGCGACCTGCGGCGAGTGACGATCGAGTTCTGGGTGCAGTTCTGCCGGTCAGAACCGGCAGAACTGCACCCAGAACCCGGAGCTCTCGAGACGCCATGGGG
>JAFAFN010000366.1 GCA_023423475.1 Actinomycetes bacterium
GTGCGCAACTCCGAGCGACGCCTGCGAGCCCTGCTCGAGAACAGCAACGACTGCCTCGTCGTGTGCGACCGGGACCTGATCGTGACCTACGCGAGTGACCCGATGGTGCGCATCCTGGGGTTCCGACCCGAGGACGCCATCGGCGGACACGTCGCAGCGGCGGTCCAGGAGCCCGACCGAGCCGCGCTGATCGATGCGCATCGCGAGGTGATCGACGACGCCGCTCGTGTTCGGCGCCTGCAGGTCCGTTGCACCGACTCGACCGGGGCCACGCGGTGGATCGAGACCGTGATCGCGAACCACCTCGACGACGACGAGGTCGCCGGCGTCGTGTCGAACTTCCGGGACGTGACCGAACATCGGCGCGCCTCGAGTGCGCTGCGCGAGCAGACCGCCGAGGTGGCACGCGCCCGGCAGGATCGCCGCCTCCTCTCGGAGATCTTCGATCTCAGCGACGACCTCGCCGTGCTCTTCGACGCGACCGGTCGTGTCCGCTACATGAACGCAGCGGCGCGTCGCTTCTTCGACGTCGAGTCGGTCGAGCACACCGGTCGGCTCGGGGTCGACTGGCACCCCGAGGGCACCTGGCTCGAGCCGATCGAGGCGATGGTCGGCGGGGAGTCTGTCGACCGGAGCTGGTCGGGTGAGGCGACCGTGGTGCGTCCGCACGGCGAGGTCGTGCCGATGCTGGTGCAGGTGCTCGTGCACGACGATGCGGCGGACCCCGACCATCGTTCGTACTCGGTCGTGGGTCGCGACATCGGTGACCGCAAGCGACTCGAGCTGTCCCTGGAGCAGCAGGCCACGCACGACTCGTTGACGGGACTCGCCAACCGGTCGCTGCTCTTCGAGCGGATCGCCCACGCGCTCCACGGGCTCCGCCAGGTGCCGGGCCGCCACTCGATCGCCCTGCTCTTCGTCGACATCGATCACTTCAAGTCCGTCAACGACACCCTCGGCCACGCGCTCGGTGACCAGGTGCTGCGCAGCGTCGCGGACCGGATCACCGGTGTGGTGCGACCGGGGGACACCGTGGCGCGCTTCGGCGGTGACGAGTTCGTGGTGCTCTGCGAGCGGCTCGACCGACCCGAGGACGCGGTCGTGATCGCCCATCGGATCGAGTCGGCACTGCGCGCCCCGTGGGTCATCGGTGGACGAGAGGTGCAGCTCGGCGTCTCGATCGGCATCTCGTTCGCGGACGAGTCCGACGACGACCCCTCCGCCGTCCTGCGCGACGCGGACACGGCGATGTACCGGGCGAAGGCCGACGGCCGGGGTCGATGGGTCATCTTCGACGACGAACTGCGCGAACGTGCCACCGAACGGCAGCGCATCGAGACGTCGCTGCGGCGAACCAGCCACGGCGAGGAGCTCGAGCTCTACTACCAGCCGGTGGTCGAGCTCGCGACCGGTCGCATCACCGGCGTCGAGTCGCTCCTCCGATGGCGCCACGACGGTCGTCTCGTGCAGCCGGCGGACTTCGTCCCGATCGCCGAGGAGACCGGGCTGATCGTCCCGGTCGGCGCGTGGGCGCTCGAGACGGCGTGCGAACAGCTCTCGGAGTGGCAGGCGCTCCCGGGGTGGGAGGACATGCGCCTCGCGGTGAACGTCTCCGCCCGTCAGCTCCAGCACCCGAGCTTCGCCGGCGTGGTGGCCGAGGTGACCGATGCATCGGTCACGACCCCGGGTTCGCTGTGGCTCGAGATCACCGAGAGCGTCATGCTCGACGACGTGGTGTCGGCGCGGAGCCGACTCGAGCGCCTCAAGCTGCTCGGGGTCCGGATCGCGCTCGACGACTTCGGAACCGGCTACTCGTCGCTGACGTACCTGCGCAGCTTCCCGGTCGACGCCGTGAAGCTCGACCGATCGTTCGTCGCCGGGATCGGGGTCGACGACGGTGACACCGCCATCGTGAACGCGGTCGTGAACCTCGCCCACGCGCTCGACAAGGAGTGCGTGGCCGAGGGCGTCGAGACCGCCGCGCAGGCCGACGCGCTCCGACGGCTCGGGTGCCGTTCGGCGCAGGGCTACCACTTCGCCAAGCCGCTGTCGGCCGACGAGGTCACCGACCTGCTGCTCGACCGTCACGGTCTCCTCGTGCCCATGGGCTCGATGCGGGGCTGATCCCCCGCAGTTCAGCAGGGCCGGCTGCAGTTCAGAAGGGCCAGCTGCAGGTCAGAAGGGCAGGCCGGGGTGGCCGAGCACGCCGAGCGGGTCGACCGACGCCTTGAGCGCCCCGAGGATCCGTTGCTCCGCCGGTGGGGTCCTGCGCCGCCACTCCTCGGCGTTCACGGGGCCGATGCCGTGTTCGGCGCTGTAGCTGCCGCCGAAGCGCTCGACGGTGACCTCGACGACCGCCTGCCGTAGATCGATCAGCTCGTCGCTGCTCGGGGGTGCGTCCATCGGCCAGACCACGTTGCAGTGCACGCCGCCGTCGCCCCAGTGCCCGAAGTCGGCGACCCGGGCACGGGGCGCGCGGCGAGGGACCAGCTCCGTGACGACCGCGCAGAGCTCCGGGAGCAGCGGCCGTGGGACGGACAGGTCGAAGCCGGTGACGGTGCCGTGCGCCTTCAGTCCGTCGCTGACCGCATGGCGGAGCCGCCACGCGTGCTCCGGGGGCACGACCACCGCGTCCGCGAGGAGCCCCCGCCCACGGCACCGCTCGAGCACGCCGACGAGGCGGTCCTCGGCGCCCGGCGGGCCGCTGAGCTCCACGAGCACCAGCCGCCCGGTCGCCGTCGGGATCGGCAGCGGGACACCCGCGTGCTCGACGCCGGCAGCGACCGCAGCTGCGGACAGCACCTCGTAGGCCGACAGATCCCGTACCGCCGCCCGTTCGAACTCGCCGAGTGCGGTCACGGCGGCGGCGTCGTCGACGGGGGACCACCACGCGCAGGCCCGATCGGGCTCGCGCACGTCGAGCTCGACCTTGACCGCCGTGACGATGCCGAGCGCTCCGGAGGAACCGACGAGCAGCTGCTCGAGCGCCGGGCCCTCGTTGCGCTTGCGCAGGCCGTCGACCCGACCGACGACCGAGCAGTCCTCGTCCGCGATCACGGCCTGGACGCCGAGCAGGTGATGTCGCATGTCGCCGTAGCGGAGCATCCTGGCGCCACCGGTGTTGGTCGCGACCATGCCGCCGAGCGACGGATCCGCGCCGAGGTCGATCGCCAGGTGGAGCCCGTGGGGTGCCGCGGCGTCGTTCAGCTCGGACAGCCGGACGCCGGCGCCGGCGATCGCGGTCCGGTCGTCGGGGTCGACCTGCAGCGGTGCGCGGAGCAGGTCGGTGCTCACCACGATCGCGGCGCGCGTCCCTGGGACCGACGAGCCGACCAGACCCGAGTTCGCTCCTTGTGGAACCAGGTGGACCAGGTGGCGTCGTGCCCAGGCGACGACGGCACGTACCTGATCGGTCGTCCGTGGCCGGGCCACCGCGGTGAGCTCACCCCCGGCACCGCGAGCGGGGACCCGGTACCGCTCGAGGTCGTCGCTGCCCGTGACCAGGAGCTCGCCGTCGAGCAGCGTGCGGAGCTCGTCGAGCGCGTCGCCGGACGGCGGGGTGTCGGTCATGGGCCCCATCATGTCCGCAGCGGAGACACTGCGGGCGCCGGCGGCCCTGGCTCCCTACGCTGCAGCCGTGACGAGCAGCGCCCCCGACCAGCACGAGACCGATCCCACTGCGCCCTACGCCGGATTCGGCGGGACCGTGGGACGGGTCTTCGCCACCTCCGAGCCCTCGTGGCCCGAGCCCCGCCTGCCCGAGGGCGCGCCGAACATCGTGGTGATGATGTGCGACGACCTGGGGTTCGCCGACCTGGGTTGCTACGGGTCCGAGATCCCCACGCCGAACATCGACCGACTGGCCGCCGAGGGTGTCCGGTTCACCGACTACCACTCGACGCCGATGTGCTCCCCGACCCGTGCGGCCCTGCTCACCGGTCTCGAGCCGCACCGGGCCGGTGTCGGACACGTGGCCCACTCCGACCCCGGGTTCCCCGGCTACGAGATGCAGCTCACGCCCTTCGCCCCGACGATCGCCGAGGTGCTGCGCGGCGTCGGCTACCAGACGCTCATGGTCGGCAAGTGGCACCTGACCAAGGACAGCAACGCCAACGACGCGGGCGACCGGTCGTCGTGGCCTCTGCAGAAGGGGTTCGACCGCTACTACGGCTTCCTCGACGGCTTCACCAACCTGCACCAGCCCCATCGGCTGGTCGAGGACAACCACGCAGTGGCGATCGACGAGTACCCGGATGGCTACTTCCTCACCGACGATCTGACGGACCGTGCCGTCGCGATGATCCGCGAGTCCAAGGCGTCCGACCCGTCGAAGCCGTTCCTGCTGTACCACGCGCAGGGCGCGGTGCACGCGCCGCTGCACGCCAAGGCCGACGACATCGCCCGCCACGACGGGCGCTACCGAGAGGGCTGGGACGTGGTGCGACGTGCGCGTCACGAGCGTCAGCTCGAGCTCGGGGTGATCCCGCCCGGCACCGAGTTGGCGCCCCGGAACTCCGAACCGGGCGACGACGTACCGGCCTGGGACGACCTCGACGAGGACCGTCAGCGCCTGTTCGCCAAGTACATGTCGGTCTATGCGGCGATGGTCGACAACATCGACCAGAACGTCGGCCGGCTGCGAGCCGCGCTCGAGGAGCTGGGGGAGTGGGAGAACACGATCTTCGTGTTCACCTCGGACAACGGCGGTTCGCGCGAGGGCGAGGCCGACGGCACGAGCGCCTACCTGCGCACCCTGCACTTCGGTCGCACCGGTGCCGAGGAGCCCTTCGATGAGGACCTCTCGCGCCTCGACGAGATGGGCGGGCCGACCACCTTCCCGCACTACCCGCGGGGCTGGGCGATGGTGTCCAACACGCCGTTCCGCCTCTACAAGATCAACGCGCACCGCGGCGGCCACTCGGTGCCGTTCGTGGTGTCCTGGCCGGGCGGCGGAGTGCCGGCGGGTGAGCTGCGCTCGCAGTTCCTGCACGTCACCGATCTGCTGCCCACGCTGCTCGGGCTCGTCGGCGTCGATCGTCCGGCGACCTGGAACGGCTCGCCGTCCCTCCAGCTCTCGGGCGAGGACGTCGGTGCCGCGCTCTTCGACGGCGGTGCGCCCGGTCGCTCCGGCGACGTGGTGATCGAGAACGAGGGGCACCGCGGCTTCCGGCGAGACGGTTGGGAGGCGGTGACGCGCCACGAGGCGCTCACCGCGTTCTCCCAGGAGCCGTGGGAGCTCTTCGACATGACGTCGGATCCGTCGCAGGTGCACGACCTGTCCACGGTCCACCCGGAGCGCCTCGCCGAGCTCGTCGAGGCGTGGGACGTCGCGGCGTGGCACCACCAGATCTTCCCGCTCGACGAGGGCACCGGCTATCGCTACCTGCTGCGGCCGCCGTGGACGGAGCGCTACGACCGTCCGGTGGTGCTGCACCGAGGGACCCCGTCCCTCGATCGGTGGCGCTCCCAGCGGCTCATCCTCTGGCGCGACGTCACGTTCACCGCGTCGGTCACCATCGAGGAGGGCGACAGAGGGATCCTGGTCGCGCACGGCGACCAGGGCGGTGGTTACGCGCTCTACCTGGACGTCACCGGCGAGCTGGTCGCGGTCCACAACGGCTACGGACTGATGGGCGAGGTCCGAGGCCCGGTCGTGTCGCCGGGCACCCACGAGCTCGAGCTCCGCATCACCTGCCCGGGCCAGAACCTCTGGGACATCGCACTCGCCGTCGACGGCGTCGAGGTGGCCCGGGGCGAGGGCTTCCGGCTCCTCATGGCCATGGCGCCGTTCCAGGGGATCGATGTGGGCGTGGACCGTCGCTCGCCGGTCAGCTGGGAGCTGTACGAGCGCCACGGCACCTTCCCCTTCACCGGTGAGCTGCACCAGCTGGCGGTCCAGCCGG
>JAFAFN010000389.1 GCA_023423475.1 Actinomycetes bacterium
TGTTCTTGCGCCGGTCCAGGCGGTCGGCGCCGGCGTCGAGTCCCGGGAACTGGCTGGCGAACGAACCGCCGCGCTGCGCGATCAGGTCCGCGACGATGGCCTCGACGTCGTCCCAGGTGACCGCACGGAGGCCGTCAAGGTGCCGGTTGTAGGGCTGGTCGAACACGATCACGGTGTTGCCGCCCGCCCGCAGTGCCTCGATGTTGTGCGGCGCGTCCTCGACATAGGCGTCGGCCTGCACCTCGGGCTTGCGGCCCAGGAAGCAGAGATCCCGATAGGGGATCCTGCGGAGGTCGAGCCATTCGACGGTGTCGGACACGATGATGGCGTGGCCCCAGTTGGTCACCAGCCGGTGGGTGATCACCCGGATCCACACCCCTGCGTCCGACAGGCGCCACAGCGACTCCGAGGCACCGGGGATCGCGGGCATGTCACGGAACATGCGGTGGTCCTGGACCGAGGCGCGGTGCAGCGAGAGGAAGCCCTCCCGGTCGAGTCCCCACTCACCGAAGTCCCAGCTGACCTCGGTCGTGAGCGACGACTCGGGCACGTCCCACTCGATCGAGGCGATCGACCGGAAACCCGTCGTGTAGTCGGCGCAGACCCCGTCGAGGTCGACGCCGAGCACGAAGTCGTCGGCGTCGCTCATCGGGACCGTCGACGGACGGCGTCGGCAGCGAGGACCTCGAAGTTCGCCACCGCCGCATGCTCCCAGGTGAGCTCTGCGGCGCGGTCCAACGCCCCCTGCTGCAGACGACCGCGCAGTTCGGGGTCGCTCAGCACGTCGACCAGCAGCGCCGAGAGCTCGGCATCGGTGGTGCCGAGCAGACCGCTGCGGCCGGCGTCGACCGCGTCGGCGTGACCGGAGATGTCGGTCGCGACCGCCGGGGTCCCGCACGCCGCGGCCTCGGTCATGGTCATGCCCCAGCCCTCTCGCGTCGACGCCGAGCACACCGCCCACGCCGAGCGGTAGAGCTCGAGCAGCTCGTCGTCGCTGATGCGCCCGGCGAGCGTCACGACGTTGCCGAGGCCGTGCCGAGCGACCGCGTCGAGGATCTTGTCGCGCTCGTAGCCCTCGCCGACGATCACGAGTCGGGCCTCGGGGACCCGCTCGTGCACACCGGCCATGATCCCCACCAGGCGGGGGAAGTCCTTGACCGGCGTGAGGCGACCGACGGCCACCACCAGTGGCGTGGCACTACGGGTGCCGCCGGGGGAGAAGAACGGGTCGATGCCGGGGCTGATGACGGTCACCTTGTCGTCGTCGAACCCCAGGTCGCCGACGAGCTCGTCCCGCGACGAGTCCGACAGCGTGACGATCGGCTGGTGCCGGTAGATCTTCGGGGCGATGCGCTCCTCGAGCGTGACACCCACCTTGGCGACGGGGCCCGGGAGGCTCTGCGCCCACATCGGTCCGTGCACGTGGTGCAGCCAGATCGTGCGGGGACCGCGCCACCACAGCGGCGACCAGAACGGCATCCCGTTCCAGATCTCGACCAGGCCGTCGCAGGGACCGAGCCGCCCGGTGATCTCCGACAGCGGCGAGCGCACGAACACCCCGTAGCGACCGGCCTTGCGCGACACGCTGTAGCCCTCTCGGACAGCCGACGACGGACGACCGTTGGAGTGCGACGTCCGCATCGTGACCTGCAGGCCGCTCTGGGCCCAGATCGATGCGATGTTGTGGGCGTGGACCTCGGAACCGCCGGCCTCGTCGTCGTCGAGGTCGCGCCACGCCAGCATGTGGACGTGCGCGAGACCTGCGCCCTCGGCGAGGTCGGCGATGGCCTTGATCGTGGTGTCGCTCGCGACGGGGGTCTGCACGGCGTCTCCGCCTCCACGGGGTCGATGATGCGGTCGCCTATGCTACGCAGTCGCGGCACTCGCCCTGTGGACGGCGGTTCGCCCATCGAAGGAGACCCGTTGAAGCTCACCGGCGAACGCCCGATCGAGGGCCAGACCCCCGACTCGCTGCTCGCGCTGCACGCAGCCGGCTATCGAGAGGTGCGGGCCCGCGTCGGGGCCGGACGGATGCTCGACCTGGGCTGCGGACTGGGCGACGGCACGGTCGGGTTCGCTGCGGATGACCGGATGCTCGTCGGCGTCGACTACGACCAGGAGACCGCCGCCACGGCCGTGCGGATCCACCCCGACGTCGACCTGCGCACCGTCTGCAGCGACGGCGCGGTGCTGCCCCTGCGGACGGGCGTGTTCGACGACGTGTGCTCCTCGCACCTGATCGAGCACTTCGTCGATCCCGAGTTCCACGTCGCCGAGGTCGCACGCGTCCTGGCGCCGGACGGACGGGCGTTCTTCCTGACCCCGAACGAGCCGGCTGACTTCGAGAACCCGTACCACGTGTACCTGTTCGACCCGGAGGACCTCGCCGCCATGCTCGGTCGGCACTTCCGGTCGGTGACGGTGCTCGGCCTCGATGCGACGCCGGAGGTCAAGGCCGACTTCGAGAAGCGCCGGGCGATGGCGAACAAGCTGCTGCGCCTCGACCCGCTCGGGCTGCGCCACAAGCTGCCGCGTTCCGCGTTCGTGTGGCTGCACGCCACCGGCCGACGCGTCGCCTACCGCTTCACCAACACCGAGCAGGTGGGTGGGCAGTCCGGCATCACCGACGACGAGTTCTTCATCACCGAGGACATCGACCCGTCGACGCTCGTGCTCCTGGCGATCGCCGAGGACCCGATCCGCTAACCGCCTGATCGCCCGACGGACCGCACCCCCACGTACCGCACGGTGGTGCGGACGTCCGGCCGGACCGGGCTCAGCCCTCTCCGTTCGATCGGGCTCAGCCCTCTCCGTTCGATCGGAGGCGGTCGATGACGACCGCGAGGAGCAGTGCGAGGATCGCGAACATCGTCCAGGCGTGGGCGAGCTCGAAGTTGTTCATCCAGTTGAAGTCGACCGCATAGCCGTTGCGGATCTGCTTGCCGAGGATGAACCCGAACGACGCCGCGACGAGCGCCACCGAGGCGATCCGCACCACGAGCTGACCACGCCGCAGACCGAGTCCGATGCCGGCGACCAGCGCGATCGCCACACCGACGGGCCAGCCGGCGGCGAAGGTCGTGATCAGCCCTGCGACGAGTCCGCCGGCGACCGCACGCAGCGGCGACCAGGCAGCGCCGTCGACGTGGCCCGGCGAGGCCAGCACCGGGGTCAGCGCCGGCGAACCGGTGACGGCTGGTGAACCGGTGACGGCTGGTGAACCCGTGTCGGACGTGGCCGTCTCGGCGTCGAGCTCGGTCCGGCGACGCCGTGCACCGACGACGATGAGCGCGAGGCATGCGAGCACGCCGAGCGCGGACAGTGCCAGGCCGATCCACACCATCCGCTGCGGTGTCCAGACGATCTCGATCCGGGTGTCGGCGCCGACCACGGACGGGTCGACCCGCCATCCGTTCGCGTAGCCGTTGACCAGGGTGGGTGCGCCCAGGTCGGTGCCGTCGGAGGTCCGAGCGCTCCAGCCGGGACCGAAGCTCTGCCCGAGCACCACCCAGTAGGGATCCTCGGCGCCCTCGACGTCGACCTGGTAGCCGTTGCGACCGGTTCGCTCGGTGGTGGTCGCGGGTGCCGGCGGACCGTCGTCGAGGGGTTCGGCGATCGTGTCGTCGCCGACGGCGCCACCCGCAGCGGACGACAGCGCCAGCAGGTCGATGTCCACGTCGTCCACGTCGTGGGTCTCGAGCAGCACCTCGCCGGCGGCGATCGTGACGCCGTCCTCGCTCGCCCCGCACGACCGGACCTCGAGGGGGTCGACCGACCCGGCAGCACCGACGGTGCCCACGATCTGCAACGACACCGGTGCGCCGTCGATCGAGAGCAGGTCGTCGCGGCACGGCCACTCGAGCGGCGTGTCCGCAGCGGGTGCCTCGACGGAGGGGAGTCCGACCTCGGCGATGCCGATCGGCATCACCGTGCGGGCACCACCGAACCAGTCCTTGGACTCGGCTTCCTCGACCGACTCGACGGTGAGGGTGAAGCTCGTGCCGCTCAACGTCCCGGTCGGTACGACCACCTCGGTCGTCGCACCCCGCTCCCGACCGTCGCCCAGCCCACCAGCGTCGATCGGGTGGCTGGTCGGCGCGCCGCCGTCGACGGCCACACCGATCCTGGTCGGGACCGAGTGACGCCCGTCGGCGACCAGGTCGAGACGCAGGTCGTCGACCGTGACCGGCGAGGGGTAGGTGAACTCGAGCACCGTGCCGGGACCGGCGCCGAGCGGACTCTGGAACGCCGTGGCGGTATCGCCGTCCACCGCGGACGACGCACGCGAGGACGGATCACCGGGGAGCCGGGCGGACGACGTCGCGGTGACGCCGCCCTCGGACG
>JAFAFN010000397.1 GCA_023423475.1 Actinomycetes bacterium
GTCCCGGTGCCATCGATGACCACCCACGTGTCGGGTTCGTCCTCGGCCTGGTCGAGGAAGCCCTGGGTCACCCGGTCGTGGAAGTCGTGGCCCGCTGCCTCGATCCGGTCCCGGGCACCACCGGTGCGCCGCTGGGACTCGGCCGCCGGCACGGTCAGCACGATCACCAGGTCGGGCCACAACCCACCTGCCGCCCATCCCGACACCGCCCGGACGATGTCGACGTCCAGGCCGCGCCCGTAGCCCTGGTAGGCGACCGAGGAGCCGATGAACCGGTCGCACACGACGTCCTGCCCGGCAGCGAGCGCGGGTTCGATCACCTCGTCGACGTGCTGGGCACGGTCCGCCGCCATGAGCAGCGCCTCGGCCCGGTCCGACAACGCGACCGTCGGACCTGGCTCGGTCGGCGACAGCACGATGGAGCGGATGTCCGTGCCGAGTCGCGTCCCGCCGGGCTCGCGGGTGAGCCGCGCGCCCAGTCGGGCGGCGAGTCGTTCGGCCTGGGTCGACTTGCCGGACCCTTCGCCGCCCTCGAACACGATGAAGTGACCTCGGTTCACCGCGTGCCCTCCTCGGGCGTGGACTCGACGGAGTCGTCGGCATCCAACGTTGGACCGATTCCGACCGCGTCGGTCGAATCGCCCCCCAGTTCCGGCATGTTCCCGCCGATCTCTGTCGGATCCTGTCCAACGTTCGCCGCGTCGGGCGGGGCGGCGACGGTCTGCTCGGTCGGCTCGGTCGGTTCGGTCATGGGAGGCTGGGACGAGGGAGCAGGCGCCGGCTGCTCGGCACCGAACGCGGCGCTCCAGGACGTGGGGTGGTTCGCTTTCGAGCCAGCGTTCCTCGACGAGCCGATCGCACCTCGCACCTGGTCGCGCAGGCCCATCTGCATCGACCGAGCGGCCAGGAACCCGGCGCCGATGATGATCAGCCCGGCGAGCCACAGCGTGATCCGGACACCGGGGATGGCGAGGTCGAACCCGAATGCCGAGACCTCGGGGATCTCGTCCTCGCCGACGCCGGTCGCGGTGCGTGCGAAGCCGTTGAAGACCGTCGCGAGGAACGGTCCCATCACGAGCGCCAGCAGCACGCAGAGTCGAACCACGGTCAGCAGCGTCGCGAAGATGCGGCCGCGCATGTCATCCTCGGTGTGCTCCTGCAGCAGCGTGAAGCCCAGCACGTACACCGAACCGGCGCAGAGTCCGAGGAAGAAGATGCCGATCGCGGCGAGCCAGAAGCTCGACATCGACACGCCGACGAGCAGCGAGAAGCCGCACCCGAAGACCAGCGCGACGAAGATCTGCTCCTTCGGCAGTCGCTTCTGCAGCACGGACAGCATCACCACACCCGCGGCGACACCGAAGCCGAGCGCGGTGATGAACAGCGGGAAGGTCGCCGCGTCACCGATGACGTAGCGGGCGAAGGTCGGACCCAGCGGCACGAGCATCGCACCGCCGATGATGCCGGTGGCGAGGCCCAGGTTCACCGCCCGCACGACCGGGTTGACGAAGATGAACTCCCACCCTTCGCGGATCTCGTCCCAGGTGCGGCGCAGCTTCGAGCGCTCCTCCTCGACCGGGTCACGCTCGACGGGGACCTCGCCCTCCGCGATCGAGGTGACGTGGGGGGCGTACGCGTTCATCCCGGGGAAGACCCACTTCCACAGGATCAGCGCGGCGATCACGAAGCTGAGGGCGTTGAAGTAGAAGGCGAGGGTCTGCACCTCGTCGGTGCCGCCGGTGCCGGCGGTGAACCCGAGGAACCCGAGGAACCCGAAGCCGACCAGGCGTGCGTTGAGCGAGCTCAGCGCGTACTGGATCGGCCCGGCGACCGGCATGGTGGCATACGCGGCGACCAGCCCGAGGGAGTTGGCGGTGGTCAGCTTCTCCGGCGGCACCAGCTCCGGGGTGGTCGCCTCCTTCGCGGGTGACCACATCATCGTGAAGATCTCGAGGATGAGACTCGCGAAGATCAGGCCCGGCACGGTGCGGACCAACGGCAGCAGCAGGAACACCCCGGCACGCACCAGGTCCGAGACGATCATCACCGTCTTGCGGTTGAACCGGTCGACGATCACGCCGACGAACGGGGTGAAGAGCACTCCCGGCGCGATGCGAGCGGTGGTGACGAGCGCGATCGCGGCTTCTGGCTGCGACGAGATCGCGGCGGCGAGGGAGGTGATCGCGAAGAACCCGACCCAGTCGCCGATCGCCGAGACCAGCTGCACGTTGAAGAGCGCGAAGAACTCCTTCGAGCCGAAGACACGTTGGACCCACCCGACCTTCGGGGCCACGCCCGAGGTCGCGTCGAGTGCGTCAGTCACCCTCGATCGACTCCGAACGTCCCGGGTCGTCGTCCGAGGCCGCCGCGGTCGCGGCAGCCTTCTTGGCCGGGGCCTTCTTCTTGGCGGGCGCCTTCTTCTTCGCCGCGGCCTTCTTCTTGGCCGGCGCCTTCTTCTTCTTGGCCGGACCACGTGCCCGGCGGTCCGCGAGCAGTTCGAGCGCCCGCTCCATGGTGAGCTCCTCGACGGAGTCGCCCTTGCGGAGGCTGGCATTGGTCTCGCCGTCGGTCACGTACGGACCGAAGCGACCGTCCTTCACCACGATCGGCTTCTCGGTGTCGGGGTCGGGGCCCATCTCGCGCAGCGGGGCCTTCGGTGCACCCTGGCCGCGGCGACGCTTGGGCTCGGCGAAGATCGCGACGGCCTGGTCGAGTCCGACCGTGAGGATCTGCGCTTCTTCCTCGAGCGAGCGGCTGTCGGTGCCCTTCTTCAGGTACGGGCCGAACTTTCCGTTGTAGGCGAGGATCATCTCGCCGTCCCCGGGGTGCGCACCGACCTCTCGGGGCAGCGACAGCAGCGGCACGATCTGCTCGAGCGTGACCGTGGCCGGGTCCATGTCCTTGAACAGACTCGCCGTGCGCGGCTTGAAGCCGGTCTCATCGTCGTGCACGCCCTCTTGCACGTACGGGCCGAACCTGCCCGCCTTCAGGTGGACCTCGATGCCGGTCTCGGGGTGCACCCCGAGCGAGCGGTCACCGGAGGGCGCCTCGATCAGCTCGACCGCACGGTCGATCGTCAGCTCGTCGGGCGGGATGTCGTCAGGGATGCTGGCCCGGTCGCTCTCCTCGCCGCGCACCCGCTCGAGGTACGGGCCGTAGCGGCCCACCCGGGCGACGATGCGGCGGCCCTCGCTGTCCTCGCCGAGCGGGATCGAGTTGACCTCGCGGGCGTCGATCTCACCGAGGTTGCCCTCGACGAGGCGCTTCAGGCCCAGACCGTCGACCTCGCCGTTGGCATCGGCGACGCCGAAGTAGAAGCGAGCGAGCCACGGCTCCATGTCAGCGGCCCCCGACGCGATGTCGTCGAGCTCCTCCTCCATGCGAGCGGTGAACGCGAAGTCGACCAACGACGGGAAGTGCTGCTCGAGCAGGGTCACCACCGCGAAGGCGGTGAAGCTCGGCACCAGGGCGGAGCCCTTCTTCCACACGTAGCCGCGGTCCTGGATCGTCGAGATGATCGACGCGTACGTCGACGGGCGACCGACGCCGAGCTCCTCGAGGCGCTTCACCAGCGAGGCCTCGGTGAAGCGCGCCGGGGGCTGGGTCTCGTGACCCGCCGCCTCGAGCTGCTCGGCGACGACGCCGTCACCCTCGGCCATCTCGGGCAGGACGCGCTCTTGGTCCTCGAGCGCCTCGTCGGGATCGTCGGACCCCTCGACGTAGGCCCGGAGGAATCCGGGGAACTGGATGGTCCGCCCGGATGCGGCGAACACGGCCTCGCGGTCGTCCGCGGTGACCGCGGACAGGCGCACCTGGACCGACTCGCCGCGAGCATCCGTCATCTGCGAGGCAACCGTGCGCTGCCAGATCAGCTCGTAGAGCCGCAGCTCGGTCGCGTTGAGCTGGCCTGCGACCTGCTCCGGCGTGCGGAAGGTGTCGCCCGCAGGGCGGATCGCCTCGTGGGCCTCCTGGGCGTTCTTCGCCTTGCTCTTGTAGATGCGCGGCGCATCGGGGAGGTAGGCGTTCCCGTACTTCTCGAGGATCTGCGTCCGGGCTGCGTTGAGCGCCGTCTCGGACAGCGTCACCGAGTCGGTCCTCATGTAGGTGATGTAGCCGTTCTCGTACAGGCGCTGCGCGGTCGACATCGCCTGGGCTGCGGACATGCGGAGCTTGCGACCCGCCTCCTGCTGGAGGGTCGAGGTCATGAACGGCGGCGACGGCTTGCGGGTGTACGGCTTCGGTTCGACCGAGCGCACCGTGACGGGGCGGCCCTCGAGCGAGTCGCGCACGGCGACCGCAGCGGTCTCGTCCAGCACCAGCGGACCGGAGGAGCTGTCGCCCCCGGCGAGCAGGCCATCTGCGTTGAAGTCCTTGCCGCTGGCCAGGCGACGCCCGCCCAGCTCGAGCAGCGTCGCCTGGAACTGCGCCTGGTCCTTCGAGGCATCAGCGTGGTGCAGCGTGGCCTGGAGATCCCACCAGGACGCTCCGACGAACGCCATGCGCTCCCGCTCGCGCTGCACGACGATCCGGGTGGCGACGGACTGCACACGACCCGCGGAGAGCCGGGGCATGACCTTCTTCCACAGGACCGGGCTGACCTCGTAGCCGTAGAGCCGGTCGAGGATGCGGCGGGTCTCCTGGGCGTCGACGAGTCGACGGTCGAGGTCACGTGGGTTCTCGATCGCGTGGCGGATCGCCTCCGGCGTGATCTCGTGGAAGACCATCCGCTTGACCGGCACGTTCGGGTTGAGCACCTCGAGCAGGTGCCAGGCGATGGCCTCTCCTTCGCGATCCTCATCCGTCGCGAGGTAGAGCTCGTCCGCGTCCTTCAGCAGCGCCTTCAGATGGCGGACGTGGTCCTTCTTCTCCGGGCTGACGATGTAGAGCGGCTTGAAGTGGTTCTCGGTGTCGACGCCGAGTCGAGCCCACTTCTCCCCCTTGAACTGCTTGGGGACATCGGCGGCGTTGCGCGGCAGATCCCGGATGTGACCGATCGACGACTCGACCTGGTACTCGTCGCCGAGATAGCGCGCGATGGTGCGAGCTTTTGCCGGCGACTCGACGATGACCAAGGGACTACCCACGAATGGACAGCTAACGAGCGGCGGGGGGCCGTGTCAAACACCCTGTACGGGGATCGTGCCCCCGTCGCGGCGGTTCCGGCCCGTCCGGGCAGCGACCTGCCGCCCCTGGTGCGTCAGTCGACGAGCTGGTCGAAGTGGCCCACGACCGTCAGGATCTCGTCGAGGCGGGTCTCGGCGAGCAGCTCCCGCGGCCGACCCTCGGGTGCCACCACGGCGAATCGTGCCCCTCGCCGCCCGAAGCGCAGCGCCGCCACCGCCAGGACGCCGGAGGTCACCGGATCGAACAGGTCCACCCCGCCGAGGTCCACGACCACCCGGTCGCCGTCGGCCCGTTCGAGGTGGTGGTGCAGCGTCGGCATCGTCGCCAGATCGACGTCACCCACCACCGACACGACGGTCCATCCCTGCCGTTGGAGCGTGCGGACGTCGAAGAGCATGCGGCGAACGTTAGAGGCCGACACGAGGCACACCCGCAGCGACCCGTCGCTGTCCCACCGCTCCCATAGCGTGGTGTGTCGATGACCGACACCGCCCCCGCTCCGCGTCTCCGGCCCGAGACGACACCGGCCGGCGCGGTGGCCATCGGCGACGTGCTCGACGAGCTGTCCTCCGATTCGCGGCTCGTCCACCTGCGGCACCTGTTGCCCCGGCCCGCCACCCATCAGGCGTTGTCCGCGCCGCTCGACGACGCCCTCGAGCAGCTCCTCCCCGAG
>JAFAFN010000430.1 GCA_023423475.1 Actinomycetes bacterium
GCAGATGCTCGCCATCGCCAGGGCGCTCATGTCCCGGCCGCGGCTGCTGCTGCTGGACGAGCCATCCCTCGGCCTGGCGCCGCTGGTCACCCGTGACGTCTTCGAACGCATCGCCGTGGTCAACGACGAGCTGGGCACCACGGTGCTCGTCGTCGAGCAGAACGCGAACCTCGCACTCGAGATCGCCACCCGCGGCTACGTGCTCGAGACCGGTCGCATCATCGCCCAGGGCTCTGCCGATGAGCTCCGCAACGACGACGTGGTCCGCCGCGCCTACCTGGGGGTCTGAGTCAGTGCAGCTGTTCATCCAACGGGTCTTCGACGGGCTCCAGGCAGGAGCGATCTACGCGATCCTCGCGCTGGCGATCGTCATCATCTTCCGGGCCTCGGGCATGTTGAACTTCGCCCAGGGCGAGATCGCGATGTTCACGACGTTCATCGCCTGGAACCTCTTCGACGTCGGTCTGCCGTGGTGGCTCACGTCGATCGCGTCGTTGCTCATCGGGTTCATCGTTGGTGCCGTGCTCTACCGCCTGCTGATCGTGCGTCTCGGAGGGACGCACGCCAACCCGCTGGCGGTGGTGATGGTGACCATCGGCCTCTTCCTGATGTTGAACGACGGTGCCGGCGTCGTGTGGGGCACCGACGCCAAGCCGGTGCCACGCGTCTTCGGCACCGGCCGCATCGAGATCTTCGGCGCCGGCATCGCGGTGCAGGTGCTCGGTCTGCTGGCCGTGCTCGCCATCCTGGTGCTCGGGTTCAACCTGGTCTTCCAGAAGACCAAGCTCGGACTGGCGCTGCGGGCGGTGACCTCGAACCAGGAGTCCGCGGCGCTCGCCGGTAACAAGGTCACCACCACGCTGATGATCGGCTGGGGCCTGGCAGCAGCGATCGGCTCGCTGGCCGGCACGTTCACCGCCTCGGCGGTGGCGCTCGACAAGAACATGATGCAGGTCGTGTTGATCTACGCCTTCGCCGCGGCGACCCTCGGTGGCTTCGACAGCCCGATCGGTGCGGTGGTCGGCGGCCTGATCATCGGTCTCGTGTCCGAGCTGGTGGTCGGCTACGTCGACATCGTCGGCCCGGACCTGCGGCTGCTGCCCGGCTTCGTCCTCGTGCTGGTGGTGCTGCTCGTGCGACCCCAGGGTCTGTTCGGCACGGCGAAGGTGGGTCGAGCATGACCCGGCGGATGACACCCCTGCGCGCCGGTGCGTGGTTCGTGGCCGCGATCGTCGCGATCGCGCTGCCGCAGCTCCTGGGCGAATCCGACGTGAACCGCCTCGGCGAGGTCATGTACATCGCCGTGGCGGCGCTCGGACTGGCGCTGCTGACCGGCTTCAACGGCCAGATCTCGCTCGGACACGGCGCGTTCCTCGGTATGGGCGCCTACATCACCATGATCCTGACGGTCGACTACGGCATGTCGTACGCCCTCGCAGGGGTGATCGCGGTGGTCTTCACGTTCGTGGTCGGACTGGTGGTCGGCCTGCCGGCCCTGCGCATCACCGGGATCTACCTCGCGCTCGTCACGTTGGCGCTCGCGACCCTGTTCCCTCAGATCGTGGTGCGCCTCGGCGACATCACCGGGGCGACCGTCGGCCGCGGCCTGGTCCCGCGCGAGGGCTACGGCCAATGGGCGCTGCTCGAGGAGATCGGTCGGCGCAAGTACCTCTTCGAGGCGGGCTTCCGCGCGCCGGAGTGGACTGGTCTCGCGGACGACCAGTGGCGCTACTACGTCTTCCTCGTGATCGCCGTGATCGTGTTCGTCCTGGTCCACAACCTGGTGCACTCCCGTGTGGGCAGGGCGTTGGTCGCCATTCGCGACAACGAGACCGCGGCCGAGGTCGCGGGTGTCCCGGTGTCCACCTACAAGGTCGTCACCTTCGGCATCTCCGCATCGATCGCCGCGATCGGCGGCTGGATGTTCGCGGTGCTCAACAACCAGGTCTCACCGACGTCGTTCACGATCGCGCTGTCGATCACGCTGCTCGTCGCCGCGGTGCTCGGCGGCGCCAACAGCATCATCGGCCCGGTGCTCGGCGCCTTCGTGATCGTGTACCTGCGAGAGGCCGTGCCGGCGGACTCCCAGCGCTTCACCCAGGTGGTGTTCGGGCTGGTGCTGATCCTCGTCATGCTGGTCGCCCCCGGCGGCATCATGGGTGTGTACCGGAACGTGTCGGCGCGCATCGCCCGCTCCCGGGCGAGCCGCCCCGGCGATGCGCCGCCACCTCCGCCGGACCCGCTCGCCGAGCCCCTCGCCGAGCCGACCGCGTGAACCTCGAGCAGCCTGCTCGACCCAGCTCCTTCAACAGACCATCCATCCCAGGAGGAACGAGATGAGACCCACCACTCGATGGAAGAGCCTCGCAGCGCTGCTGCTGGCACTGACCATGGTCGCCGCCGCGTGCGGTGGCCGCGACGACGACAGCGGCGACGGCGACGGCGGCAGCTCCGGGGGCTCGGACTCCTCGGGCGAGGAGACCACGCTCGCCGACTCCGCGCAGTGCGAGAAGTACGACGGCACCCAGGGCATCACCGACGACAAGATCCTGATCGGCAACTCGCTGCCGCAGTCGGGCCTGTTCTCGGTGTTCGACAAGGTGCGCGTCGGCATCGAGGCGTACTTCAACTTCGCCAACTCCGAGGGCGGCGTCGAGGGACGTGATCTCGAGCTGAAGTCGCTCGACGACCAGTACCTCCCGGAGCGGACCCGCACGAACGTCGAGACGCTCGTGAACACCGACGGCGTCTTCGCGCTGCTCGGCATGGTCGGCACCGAGAACAACCTGCAGGCCAGCCAGGTGCTCGCCGAGCAGGGCCTCTGCGTGCCGAACCTCGCGGTCGCCACCGGCTACCCCGGCTTCGGTGACCCGGCGGTCGACCCGTGGATCATCAACGGTCTGCCGAACTACGCGCTCGAGTCGATCGCGTTCGCTGACTACCTCGGCAAGAACAAGCCGGACGCGAAGGTCGCGATCCTCGCCCAGAACGACTCGTTCGGCGAGGCGTACGTGACGGCCTTCAAGAAGGCGATCGAGGGCACCGACATCACCCTCGTCGACGAGCAGACCTTCGACCCGAAGACCGAGAGCAACCCGCAGGGCCAGGTCACCACGCTGGCGAGCTCCGGTGCCGACGCACTGTTGCTCGGCGTGACGTCGCTGCCGTGCCCGAACGCCCTCAAGGCGGTCAAGGACTCGGGTTGGGCGCCGCTCACCTACGTCACGCTCACCTGCTCCTCCAAGGTCCTGATGGACGTGGCGCTCGACGCCGCCGAGGGCACGATCAGCACGCGGGCCACCTACGACCCGTCCGATCCGGCATCGGCGAGCGAGCCGGCCGTGGCGGAGTTCAAGGAGCAGGGCGCGAAGGGCGGCCTGTCCGAGGCCGACCTGAACGACCTGAACGTGGCCGCCGGTTGGGGTTTCGGCGCCTACCTGGTGCAGCTGCTCAAGGCTTCGCCCGAGCTCGACCGTGCCTCGGTGATGAACACCGCGTGGTTCCAGAAGGACGTGCACTACGGGCTGCAGCTCGAGGGCCTCACCTGGAACACCGACGGCGAGACCGACCCGTTCGGCATCAACCAGCTCCAGTTCATCACCCGGACCGACGGCGCCTGGGTGCCCGAGGGTGACGTGGTGAACTACTCGAAGCAGCTCGAGGCCCAGCTCGGCGGCTGAGTCGCTCCGCGGCTGAGTCGACAGCAGACGAAACGGTGGCCGGCCCTCGGGCCGGCCACCGTCGCGTCCGTCGTGAATTCTTGGTGCCACTGGACCGATGTCACATGTCGGCGACCTACACTGAGCACCGCGTAACTACCAGGAGGCCGCACACGTGTCCCAGCACATGGTTATCTTCCAGAATCCGGACGGTGACCCGGGTTACAACCAGTTCGAGTCCATCGAGGAAGCGGTCAGCTTCGTCGAGAAGATCCGCAACGACCAGGGAATCGACAGCATCAGGATCTTCGAGCTCAGCGAGGTCAAGTTCGACCTGAAGCCGTACTTCAAGGTCGAGCTCCAGGCGCTCAGCTCCGGCGCACCCGCAGCGTCGACGTCGTCGTCGCCGCTGAGCTCGACGCCGTCGGCTCCCGCCACCCCGGCGGCGCCCTCGGCGCCCGCCGCGCCCTCGACGCCGGCGTCGCCGATCAGCTCCGAGCCCACGTCGGCTCCGGCTCCGGCGCCCACTCCGGCCCCGGCTCCGGCCCCGAGCGCGGACACCACGTCGACCAGCCCGTTCGCCGCGCCGTCGGAGCCCACGCCGACCTACCCGGCGCCGTCGAGCGCGCCGACCCCGCCGGCCGACGCGCCCCAGGACGACTCCCAGCCGACCCGCCGCGGTCTGTTCGGACGCTGATCCCGCACACGGATCGATCATCGTGGCCGGCCCTTCCGGGGTCGGCCACGGTCGCGTCCGGGCTCAGGTGACGAGCAGGCCGAGTCCGACGACCACGATGCTGATGACGACGCCGAAGAGGGCGGCGAGGCCGGCCACGGTCAGCGCGAGCAGCAGACCCGAGCGGACCCGGACCCAGCCCGACAGCGTGACGTCGCTCGCGTCGACGTGCTCCGCGGTCTGGTCACGCTGGAGCATCCGTTGCCACCACGGGACGACCCGAGTGGTCATGCCGTCCCCCGAGTCGTACCCGTCCGACCCGAATTCGCCGGACTCGAGCTCGATCGGCTCGGCGACGAGGACCTGACCGCTTCCCCAGCCGGAACTGGGCCCCGTCTCAGTGAGGTCGAGATCGAGCGGTGATCCGGTGCGGGCCATGGCAGGCTGAGGGACCGGACGCCTGCCGAAGAGTGCGAGGCCGAATCCGACCGCGCTCCCCACCACCAACAGGACTCCGACGAGCAACGTGAACATGACCGCATCGATCGTACCCACCGAGGGCGAGGGATCGTCAGACCCCAACGGTCCCGACGCCGAAGGCGGTGGCACCTCCGCGTCCCCGCGTCGTCGCCGTCGTTGGGTCCTGTGGCTCCTGCTGGGGCTCTCGGCGATCGCCGTGGTGGCCGCCGCGATGTTCGTGCCGTTGCCGTACTACCTGGTCCAGCCCGGATCGGTTCGACCGGCCGAGCAGCGGATCGAGATCCAGGGGGCGGACTCCTACGAGACCGACGGCGAGGTGCTCTTCACCACCGTCTACGTCAACCAGGCGACGCTCGCGCTGCTGATCCGCGCACAGCTCGACGACGCGGTCGAGATCCGCACCGCCGAGGAGATGTACCCCGACGGCGACCGCGATGCGAGCCGTCAGCTCAACCAGCAGCGGATGGACCTGTCCAAGCTCACCGCGACACGTGTGGCGCTCGAGCAGGTGGGCATCGACGCCGCCTACCACGGTGACGGGGCGAGGGTGCTGGGGGTCTCACCCGATGCGCCGTCGAACGAGGTGCTGGTGCCGGGCGACGTGATCGTCGAGGTCGAGGGCGCCGAGATCTCGATGCCGGCGGACATCGGCACGCAGCTCGAGTCGCACGCGCCGGGCGACACCGTGCCGGTGCGTGTCGTCCGCATCGTGGACGGCGAGACCACCGAGGTCGATCTCGACGTCGAGCTGACCGAGGTCGACGACGCCCCGGGTCGCCCGGTGCTCGGCATCACCGCGGACCCCTCGAACCCCCGGATCGACTCAGAGGTCCAGGTGGCCGTCGACTCCGGCAAGGTGTCGGGTCCCTCCGCCGGGCTCGCGTGGACCCTGGCGATCATCGACCGGCTCACCCCGGGTTCGATCACCGACGGCGAGCGGATCGCAGTCACCGGGACGATCTCGGACGACGGCACGGTCGGTCCGATCGGCGGGGTGGTGCAGAAGGTGGCAGCGGTGAAGCGCGCCGGACTGCGCACCTTCCTGTACCCGGCCTCGACGCCGGAGGACGAGCAGGAGCAGATGCGTCGGATCGCTGGCGACGACGTCGAGCTCATCCCCGTGGGCACGATCTCCGAGGCGGTCGAGGTGCTGGTTCCCGGAGGTCTCCAGGTCCCCGCCTGAGCGCCCGCGGCACCCCGAGAAGTGGTGTCGGCATACCCCACCGGAGCCCGACGTCCTCGTAGCATCGACCCATGACCGACTCGCTGCCCGAAGCTCCTGACATCGATCCAGCAGCGTTGGCGGCGACCAACTTCAGTCGGGCTCGCAAGGGATTCGAGCCGGCCGAGGTCCATGCGATGCTCGGTCGCACCGCCGATGCGCTGCGGATCTGGCAGCTGCGCGACGCCCAGCTGAGCGAACGGGTCAAGGAGCTCGACGAGCAGCTCGTCAAGGCCCAGGAGCTCGACGAGGATCGTCTGACCGCGGTGCTGGGCGAGGAGACCGCTCGGGTCATCTCCGCCGCTCGCGACGCAGCGGGACAGATCCGTGCGAACGCAGAGGAGCAGGCCGCCGCGCTGCTGGCCGACACCGAGGCCGCCGCCACCAGCGCCGCCGAGGCGTTGAAGGCCGAGGCGGTCGCGCTGCGCGACGAGGCCGCCCGCCTGCGCGACGACGCGGCGTCGGACGCCACCACCATCCGGACCGAGGCCGAGAGCCGCGCCGCGTTGACCCTCGCAGATGCCCAGGGGCGCAGCGACGACCTGGTGCACGCGGCCGAGTCGATCCTGGCGACCAGGACCGAAGAAGCCGACCTCTTCGTGGCCGAGCTGCGCGCCGCCGCCGAGGCCGAGTCCGCCGCCGCGGCCGAGGAATCCGCAGCGGTACGAGAG
>JAFAFN010000444.1 GCA_023423475.1 Actinomycetes bacterium
GCGCACCACGACGCGGTCCTGGCTCTCGTTGTACTGCTTCGCCAGCTTCTCGAGGGTCAGCTTGGGCAGACCGATGTCGGAGTGCCACATGACGACCTCGACCGGACCGTCCGCATCGGCGAGCGCGTCGTAGGGGCACTCGACCGAGGCGGTGTCGTCGCCTCCGCCGCCTCCCGATGCGCCGTCGTCGCCGGAGCTGCAGGCGCCGGCGACGAGCGCCAACGCGGCGACGCCGACGAGCGCCGAGGTGCCGCGGCGGAGCCGCCGGGCGGTCATCCGCCGACCTCGTCCGCGTAGCGGGTGAGGTCGTCCTGGAACTTCGAGTTGAACTCCTCGAGCGCCTCGCTCGGATCCGCGCTGCCGAGCACGACGTCGTCGAGCATCGAGTGCTCACCGGCGCGGAACTCGTTGTACGGGCCGATCGCCGGGCTGGCGAAGTCGGTGTCGAGGTTGAGCAGCTGGCCGTTGACGACGCCGAGCCACTTCCCGGCGTTGCTGCTCTGGAAGTAGGCGGTGATCTCCGGGGAGTCCTGCACGGCCTTGGTGACGGGCAGGTACGAGCCCTTCAGTGTCCACTGGGTCTGCTGCGCCGGGGCGTTGAAGAACTTGATGAAGTCCCAGGCGCCGGCGACCCTCGCATCGTCCTCGCCGGCGACGAGGAACGCCGCCGAACCCCACACCGCGCCCTTTCCGGGCTCGTCGATGCCGGGGACCTCGGCGACCGAGATGTCGAGGCCCTTCAGCTCCTCGGTCTCGAGCCCCTCGACACCCTCGACGCCCTCGACCTCGGCCGGGTCGATCGAGCTGGACACGACGGCGTCCACGGTGGTGATCGCTCGGGAGCCGTCGATCAGGATCGACGCAGAACCGCCGGCCATCGCCAGGAAGTGCGAGATGTCGGAGTTGTACGGGTAGGCCTTGAGCAGGCCGTCGGCCTCCATGTCGTCGAGCCAGGTCAGGACCTCGAGGCTGAGGTCGCCACCGAACTCGGATTCGGTGGCGAGCGCCGCACGGCCGTTGTTCTCGTTCACGACCTCCTGCTTGGCACCGGTGAGCCAGTTCTCCGGGTACCAGCCGTAGAGCTGCATGACCAGCGGTGCCTCGAGCCCGTCGATGTTCGCCGCCTTGATCTTCTCGGCGACGGCTCGGACCTCTTCGAGGGTGCCGGGGTAGTCGTCGGTCGTGAGGCCGGCGGCCTTCAGGTGGTCGTTGTTGATGTACATGATCGGCATCGAGACGCCGAAGGCGGCCGCCCAGAGCTTGCCGCTGACGCTGTAGGAGTTCTCGACCTGCGGGAGCAGGTCGCCGTAGAAGCTCTCGGAGTCGGGGTCCGCGGCGATGCAGTCCGCTGCGGCGATCACCGAGCCGGAGTCCACCATGTACTGGAGGGTGGTGTCCTCGCTGAAGATGACGTCGGGCAGGTTGGCCGGGTCACCCAGGCTGTCCTCGTACTTCTTGAGCAGCTCCGGGTAGGTGCCCTGAGCCTCGACCGAGACCTTCACCTTGTCCTGCGACGCGTTGTACTCCGTCGCGGCCGTCTCGAGCGCGTCCTTGGTCAGGGTGTTGTAGGGGTGCCACACGGTGACCTCGGTGACGCCCGAAGCCGAGTCGAGCGCGTCGACCGGGCAGTTGTCGGCGACGGCGGGGGAGTCCTTGGCCGTGGTCGTCGTGCCGCCCTCGTCGGAGCCGCCGCTGCACGCCGCGGCGAGGAGTGAACCCGCGGCCACGAGCGCGATCGCGAGGCTGCCCGCTCGGCGACGCCGCGTCGGGGTCTCGTCGGCGGTCGGACCGCCGTGGGATGTGAGTCGGTGTCGTGACACGAGGTCGGCCTCCAGTGGCGCTCTCGGGCGGTAGCTCCCGTGGGCGACAGGCTAGCGCCGACCCCGTCAGCCCTTGACGGCTCCTGCGGTGAGTCCCCGGACGATCTGACGCTGGAAGAAGATCAGCAGCGCGAGCAGCGGGAGCGCGGCGAGGATCGCCGCGGCGAAGCCCATGTTGAGCCGGTCGGGGTTCTCGGTGCCGATGGTCCGCAGCGCGACCTGGACGGTCTGCCACTTGCCCTCGGTGGTGGCGAAGCGCGGCCACACGTACTGGTTCCACGCGCCGAGGAAGGAGATGACCACGAAGCTGCCGATGATCGGCTTGGTCATCGGGACCGCCACCTTGAACAGGAAGCGCAGGTGCCCGTACCCGTCGAGCTCGGAGGCGTCGCGCAGGTCCTTCGGGATGCCGAGGAAGCCCTGTCGGATGAGGAAGATGCCGAGCGCCGTCGCGAGGAACGGCACCGTCAGGCCCTGCACCGAGTTCAACATGCCGAGCGATCGGATGATCTCGATGTTCGCGATCAGCGTGACCTCGATCGGCAGCAGCAGCGTGCCGATCACCACGATGAACATGAGCGTCTTGCCCGGGAACTCGAGGAACGCGAACGCGTACGCGGCGAGCGTCGAGGTCAGGAGCTGCGCCAGCACGATCGTGATGGTGACCACGAACGACAGCAGCATGGCGCGCCCGAGGTTCGCCTCGGTGAAGGCCCGCGAGAACACGTCCCACTGGATCGCGACCGGGTGCAGCGGTTGGCCCTCGGCGATGTAGCGCAGGGGGCTCGAGAGCGCTCGCAGCACGAGCATGTAGATCGGGAACAGCACCAGCAGCGAGAGCAACGTCAGCACGAGGTAGCTGACGACCTTGCCGATGAGCGAGCGCGGGCCGGTCTTCGGCGCGGCTGCCCGTGTGGTGGAGCCGACCGTGGCGGCGAGCGTCTCGCCGTCCGAGGCGACCTCGTCGCCGACGGCGATCGCGGTGATCTCGCCGGGCTCGGTGGGTTCAGTCGCCATAGTGCACCCGCTTCGACATCAGGGAGTACTGCACGCCGGCGACGGCAGCGGTGAGCACGAACAGACCGAGCGAGAGCGACGCCCGGTCGCCGAGACTTCGGATGCCACGTGGGTCGGCGATCTTGAACAGCAGCGTCTCGGTCGCACCACCCGGTCCGCCGCCGGTGAGGATCTCGATCTGGGCGTAGGCCTGCAGTGCGTTCACCACCAGCACGATCGCCAGGAACAGCAGCGCGGGCGAGATCAGCGGCACCGTGATGCGCAGGAACCGGCGCACCGGTCCGTAGCCGTCGAGCGTCGCGGCCTCGGTCAGCTCGTCGGGCACCGCCTGCAGCGCGGCGAGCACGACGATGAAGGTGAGTCCGAGGTTCTGCCACACCGAGGACAGCGAGACGGCGAACAGCGCCGAGGTGCCGTCCTTGAGGCTCAGCCACGGCACGTCCTTGAAGTAGCCGACCTCGGGGTTGACCAGCGTGTAGAAGACCACCGAGGCGACGGCCACCGACGAGGCGACGGTCGAGGAGAAGACGGTCTGGAAGATCTTGATGCCCTTGAGTCGACGGTGGGTCGCTCCGGCGAGCACGACGCCGAGCACGAGTCCGAGGGGCACCGTGTAGAGCATGAACAGACCGGAGTGGACCAGGCCCTCGGTGAAGTCGCTGCCGGTGAGGGTGTCGACGATCTGCTCGGTGCCGACCCACTGCGCCGGCCGGTTGCGGAACCGCGACTGCTGGTGGGTGGCGTACCAGAACAGCCGGTAGAGCGGGTAGTAGGCGAAGACGGCGAAGACGATCAGCGCCGGTGCGAGGAAGGCGTAGCCGAGCAGCGCGTCCTTGGCGCGTCCGGCGAAGCGACGGCCCTGCGCCGCACCGGGCGCCGTCACCCGGGACTCCTCGGTGGTGTCGGGGGTCCCGGTGCTCAATTGACCCGCTCCGTCGAGGTGGCGTCGAAGAGGTGGGTGCCGGCCGGATCGGCGAGCAGACCGACCTGGTCGCCGACGGTGACCGGAGCGGTCTCGTTCGGCTGGCGGACCGTCATCAGCGCGTCGCCGACACGGCACACGACGTGGCGCTCGTGGCCGAGCAGCTCGACGTTCTCGACCGTCGCCTGGAGTCGGGCCGGGTCCGGCGCACCGATCGCCAGGTGCTCCGGGCGGACACCGACCACGACCGCGGAGCCGTCCGATGCGGAGCCCGCCGAGGCGAGTGCCAGCTGACCGACCGAGGTGGTCACCACCGGCCCGCCGCCCAGCGACAGGGTCCCGGCGATCGTGTTCATGGGCGGACTGCCGATGAAGCTGGCCACGAAGAGGTTCGCCGGGCGCTCGTACACGGCCTGGGGCGGGCCGACCTGCTGGAGCCTGCCGTCGCTGATCACTGCGATCCGGTCGGCCATGGTCATCGCCTCGACCTGGTCGTGGGTGACGTACACGAAGGTGGTGCCGAGGCGTCGGTGCAGCTCGACGAGCTCGAGGCGGGTCTGGGTGCGCAGCTTGGCGTCGAGGTTCGACAGCGGCTCGTCCATGAGGAAGACCTCGGGGTGCCGCACGATGGCACGGGCGAGGGCGACGCGCTGGCGCTGGCCGCCGGAGAGCTCACCCGGCTTGCGGCCGAGGTACTCGGTGAGGCCGAGCGTCGCCGCGGCCTCGTTGACCCGGCGAGACCGCTCGGTGGCGTCGACCCTGGCGGACTTGTTGGCCACGAGCGGGGACTCGATGTTCTTCTCGACGGTCATGTGGGGGTAGAGCGCATAGCTCTGGAAGACCATCGCGATGTCCCGCTCCCGTGGCGGGACGTGGTTCACGACCTTCTCGCCGATGGTGAGGATGCCCGAGGTGACCTCCTCGAGACCGGCGATCATGCGCAGCGCCGTCGACTTGCCGCAGCCCGAGGGCCCCAACAGCACCATGAACTCACCGTCCGCGATGCCGAGGGACAACTGGTCGACCGCGGTGACGCCGCCGAACCGTTTGGAGACCTCGTCGAAGGTGACTGCGCTCATCTGTGCTCGATCCTGTCTCGGGTCGGACGTCGGTGCGCCAACAGTACGGTGCGCGGTGCGTGTCCGAGGACTTCTCGGTCAGGTCCGCCGAGGTTGTTCACCCGGACGACCTCCGCCGTTCACCTCGGCGACCCCGCAGCCGGTGCGTCTCGACCGCCCTCGACGGGGCTCAGGCGGCGCTGAGGGGGTCGCGGGCCCGGTCGACACCCTCGACGACGGCCCGGAGCCCTGCGGCCACGTCGCCGAAGTCCTGGCTGTCGAGCAGCTCGGCGACGCCGATCGGATCGGCGAGGTGCGACACGACCCAACGCCCGTACATCGTGGTGTCCATCCACGCCGCCTCGCGAGCGCTCAGCTCGGCGCCCGCCGACCCCGAGCTGGCCCGTCGGTGTATCCGCCGCCAGTCCCAGTCGTCGGTGGCCCGGAACGTGGCCTCGACCAGGGTCTCGATCGAGGCCACGACGCCCGTGGCTCGACGGTGGGGGACGCGGCGTGGGCCGACCGCGGCACCGGGGTGCATCGTGACGGCGTCGGTCCACGCCAGGTCGCCGTCCTCGAAGAGCGCCACCAACAACGACTGTGCCCAGATGCCGAGCGCCACGTCGGTCGGATCGGGTGGCTCGCCCGGTGTCGGAAGGCCGAGGATCCGGTGCATCGTGTCGACGAGCAGACCGGTCGGTCGCGCGTCGCCGGCGCCGAGCTGCTCGACGCCGTCGCCGCCCGGAGCGGTGACACGTGTGCACAGCTCGCCGGTCCGCGTGAGCAGCGCCCGGATCTCGACGTCGCCGTCGACGTCGAGGCCGTCATCGTGGTCGAGCTCGCCGAGGGGCCCGTGCGCCCCCGCACAGACGGCGACCGCCTGCCACGACGGGGGTGCCGTCAGCCCGAAGAGCCCGGCGACGGTGCCGCGCGGGTCGTCGCCGATGGGCGACAGGTACACCTGCAGCGCGTCGTCGGTCGGGTCGACACCCGCGACGGACTGCGCCGGGAGGCGGCCGAGGATGTCCAGGAGCTCGGCAGCGCCGAGGCCGTGCAGTTCGAGCAGGTCGGGTCGGGCGTGGTCCGATCCGGGAACGGGTTGGTCCGGGTCCACGGTGTCCTCCGGTCGTCGGGTGAGCGGGGGACCGTTGGCGGGCGGTCCTACCCGTCGACCACGAGCGGGCCGGACGTGCCCGGGGCGAGCCGCGGCACGCCACGATCGTGCGCCGTCGGCGATGGCGCCGCCACGGGGACGGGTCCCCGGTCGACCGACGCGAGGGCTGCGGGCAGGCGGCGGGCGACGAGCTGGCGCGCGAGCCGGGCATCGCTGCAGACGTAGGCCTCGAGCTCGGCGGGGGACAGGTCGTGGATGCCGGCGCGGTCGACCTCGACCACGGGCAGGCCGACGAGGCGTGCCATCGCCTTGAGCCCGCACGACAGGCCGACGGTGCGGCGCACGTCGGCCCGGTAGAGGCGGAAGCCGTCGAGGTGGGAGTGCTCGCCCCAGGTGGCGCGGAACCCGTCGGGTGGGGGCGGCCACACCGGTGCGGCCACGCCGACGGGCACCGGTGCCGAGGGGTCGTGCAGCGACAGTCCGAGGGGCACCCCGAGGAGCGCGGCGCGGTGGACCAGGAAGGGGAGGTCGAACGAGGACCCGTTCCAGGTGATGATCACCCCCGGCGGCAAGGAGCGCAGCAGGGCCTCGAGCTCGGCGAGCAGCTCGTCCTCGGCACCGGTGAGCACGGTGTCGGACCCGACGGCCGACACCGCGACCGCCACCACCGGCGAGGTGGACGGGTCGAGGCCGTCGATGGTCGTGTCGGTCTCGATGTCCAGCCCGTAGTGGGGCGGGTGCTCGTGGACGGAGGTGGGGGAGTCGGGCATCTGAGGTCATCGTAGGGATGCCCGCTGACATCTAACGTGGGGTGCCGAATCCCGGTCTGGAGCTCCAGTGGCACGACACCTCATCACCAGCGCGTTGCCGTACATCAACGGCGTGAAGCACCTCGGCAACCTGGTGGGATCGATGCTGCCCGCGGACGTCTACGCCCGCTACCTGCGAGCAGGTGGTCACGAGGTCCTCTTCATCTGCGCCACCGACGAGCACGGCACGCCCGCCGAGCTCGCCGCGTTGGACGCCGGTCAGCCGGTGGCCGAGTTCTGCGCCGCGCAGCACGAGGTCCAGCGGCATCTCTGCGAGCAGTTCGAGCTCTCCTTCGACTGGTTCGGGCGAACGTCGCGTCCCCAGAACCACGAGCTGACCAACCACTTCGCACGTCGGCTCCGCGCCGAGGGGTACTGCGAGATCCGCTCGACCGAGCAGGTCTACTCCCTCGACGACGGACGCTTCCTGCCGGACCGCTACGTGGTCGGCACCTGCCCGAACTGCGGCTACGAGCGCGCCAGGGGCGACCAGTGCGAGAACTGCGGCAAGCCGCTCGATCCCACCGACCTGATCGCCCCACGATCCGCGATCTCCGGATCGGACCGCCTCGAGGTCCGCGAGAGCAGCCACGTCTTCCTGCTCCAGTCGCAGCTCGCCGATCGGATCCGCGCCTGGATCGACACCAAGGACGACTGGCCGACGCTGACGCGCTCGATCGCCTACAAGTGGCTCGACGAAGGTCTGGGCGACCGGGGCATCACCCGCGATCTCGACTGGGGCATCCCTGTCGACGCCGCGGACTTCCCGGAGGTCGACGGCAAGGTCTGGTACGTCTGGTTCGACGCGCCGATCGGCTACCTGGCCGCCACCCGCGAGTGGGCAGACGCCCGGTTCGGAGCGGAGCAGGGCGTCGAGTCCCAGCAGGCCTTCGACCGCTGGTGGCGAGAGGACCTCGGCGCGGACGACGTCACCTACACCGAGTTCATGGGCAAGGACAACGTCCCGTTCCACACCTTGAGCTTCCCTGCGACGATCCTCGGCTCCGGCGAGCCGTGGAAGCTCGTCGACCGGCTCAAGTCGTTCAACTGGCTCACCTACTACGGCGGCAAGTTCTCGACGTCGGACCACCGCGGGGTGTTCATGTCCGACGCGCTCGAGCTGCTGCCGGCGGACTACTGGCGTTGGTACCTGATGTCCAACGCTCCCGAGTCCGACGACTCGAGCTTCACCTGGGAGCTGTTCGGCACCGCGGTGAACAAGGAGCTCGTCGGGACCTTCGGCAACTTCGTGAACCGCACGGTCACCCAGGTCGAACGCCACTTCGGACCCGTCGTGCCCGAGGGCGGCACCCCCGACCAGGTCGAGGCCGAGCTGTTCGAGCGGGTCGCGGAGCGGCTCGCCGAGTACACCGGCCACCTCGACGACCTCGAGTTCCGCAAGGCCGCCGCGGCCCTGCGTGCCCTGTGGGCCGAGGGCAACGTGTACCTCGAGACCCGCGAGCCGTGGAAGTCGATCAAGGTCGATCGGGAGCGGACCGCGTGCACGCTCCGCACGGCGCTCCAGCTCGTGGGCATCGCGGCGGTCGCGTCCGAGCCGTTCGTGCCGAACGCGTCGACGTCGCTGCGCGGCGCGTTCCCGTCGGTCGACTGGGACCAGCTCCTGCTCGATCGTTCGCTCGCCCGCCCCGACCTGATCGAGCCGGGCGCGCCGGTGTCGCCCCCGGGCCTGCTGTTCCAGAAGTTGGCACCCGAGCTGCTCGCGGAGTGGGAGGAGCGCTTCGGCGGATCGGACGGCGATCACGTGGACGGCCAGCCGGCGCCCGACGAGGTCGCGTCATGAGGTCCTGGTTCGGGCACATGGGCCAGCAGGGCTTGCGCATCGTGCTGCTCGCCGCGGTGATCATCGCCAGCGGCGTCGGGCTCGGCCTGGCCGCCGGTGTGCCGCTGGGTCGTCTCGACTTCGAGGAGTCCGACGCCGTGCAGCTCGACCAGTCGGCGCTCGCGGGAGAGGTCGATCCTGCCTCGGCGCTCGTGGCGCTCGACGAGCTGCCGCTCGGATGGGAGCCGGGTGATCCGGCCGTCGCCGGCTTCGGCGTGCTGGGGACCGGCTTCTGCGGCACCGAGGTCGAGCTGCCCACGGCGCTGTCCGACACCGCCGTGGTCGTGTTCGCCAACCCGTCCGACGAGTCGATCCTGGTGTCCGAGGCGGTCCGCGTCGACCGCTGGCAGTCGGCGCGGGACTACGTCGATGAGCTCGCCGATGCCGTGGGCAGCTGCGAGGAGTTCTACCAACCCGGTCTCGACGGCGAGCGGGTGAAGCTCGAGGTGCGCGAGAGCACCGGCGACGGCCCGATCTCGGACCACGTGTCGCGCACGCTCGTGGCGGCGGACGGTTCGTCGACCAGGTCCTGGAGCGTGATGGCGGTCGGCGACGTCGTCATCGCGATGCAGTACATCGGCCCGTCCCGTCCCCAGGAAGGGTTCCTCGCGGACCTCGAGTCGAAGCTGCTCCAGCGCGTCGACCCCGCGGACTTCGCACCGGGCGGCACCACGACGTCGACCACGGTCGACCCGACGGCGACGAGCGTCATCGACGGCGGTCCCGCGGACGAGACCGAGGCCGGTTCCGACGCGCCGCCGACCGAGGAGACACCCGCGGCCGAGCCCGGTCCCTGACCCGGGCACCCCGCCGATGCCGGGGTGACCGGAACGCTCAGAGCTGGTCGACGATGAGGTGGAAGCCCTCGCCGAGCAGCGGCGCGGCCTCGCCCCGTGCGCCGGGACCCTGCGCCGTGTCGAGGTCGGCGGCCGCGTCGATCAGCAGTCGTCGCTCGCGTTCGCGGAACGCGACGAGTGCGTCCTCGGCACCGGCGACCCGGTGGAAGTGGGTGGTCTCGAGCTGGGACTCGTGCGCCTCGAGCGCGTCGGTCTTCGCCAGGAGGTCGCGCTCGGTGACCAGCTCGACGTGGTCGACGACCTCGGCCTCGAACAGGAGCAGCGCGTCGGGGCGGTGTGGCTCGAGCCCGCCGGCGAGCAGCTCGGGATGGAAGAACGGGTCCCTGGCGGCCACGATCCCGTCGATGCACAGCCGTCCGGCGGCGTGGTGGTCGGGGTGGAGCCGATAGCGCTTCCACGGGTCGTGGCCGAGGACCACCGCGGGACGGAGCCGCCGGATGACCTCCGCGACCCTGCCCCTCAGCTCGTGGTCGGTGCCGAGCTCGCCGTCGACCTCGCCGAGCATGACGACCTCGCCCGTCGCTCCGAGTGCGGCGGCCGCCGCTCGTTGCTCGAGGGTCCGTCGCACGACCAGGGCGGCGGTGTCGACGTGGCGGTCCCATGTGCCCTTCGAGCCGTCGGTGAGCACGAGGTGGTGCACGGTCGTGCCGAGTCGCGACCACTTGGCCAGAGTCGCGCCGCACGTGAACTCGGCGTCGTCGGGGTGTGCGGCGATCACCAGCGCGCTGGTCGGGACGTCCAGGTCGACGCTCGTCGGTGCCGTCATCGGTTGCTCCTCGTGTCGGTCGGGTCGGCCGGTGCGGGATCGTCGGCTGCTCCGTCGGGATCCGTAGGTGGATCGATCGCCGTCGTATCGAGTGAACCGAGGTGCTCGGGCACGAGCAGGTCCTCGGGTTCGTCGATGTCCCAGCCGAGGTCGTCGAGGGTCAACACCCGCACCGGGTGCCCGAGCCGCTCGGCCTCGGCCAGGTGTCGATCGAGGGAGCCGCTGCCGTAGGCGAATCGGAAGCCGGCGTCCGTGGGCACCGACAGCACGTTCGTGCCGTGGCGGCGGCGGTCGGGCACCACGACGATCTCGTCGCTCCCGGCACCGTCGAGGAAGTGCTCGAAGCTCCTCGCGAACGGGAGGTCGCCGTGGGCCACGACGACACGTGCGACCCCGCGAACCCGCAGACGCTCCACCGCCTCGGCGACCGCGCCGTTCAGCCCCACGCCCGGGGTCAGCTCGACCGAGGCCCCGACGGACTCCGCCCATCGCGCGACGTCGTCGTCGTCGCACACCACGGTCACCGGCAGCGGCGCCGCGGCCGAGGCGACCGCCGTCGCCATCGCCCTCGCCAGCCGCGCCCGTTGGGCCGGGTCGAGCGACGACGCAAGTCGTGACTTCGCCCGGTCGAACGCCTTCACCGGGATGAGGACGACGATCGGGGGAGCGGGCACCGGACGAGTGTACGGAGGCGCAGGACCTCGACCGGGGCGTGACGCCGGTCACGCGCCGTCGCCGACGGTCCTAGGGTGGCGGACATGCGAATCCGACTGTCCGTCATCGGCGGCGGCTCGTGGGGCACGACCGTGGCACATCTGGCCGCACACCAGGTGCCGACCCTGTTGTGGGCGCGCCGCCCCGAGCTGGCCGACGAGGTCAACCAGCACCACTCCAACGAGCGCTACCTGCCGGGATTCCGGCTCCATCCCGAGCTCCGTGCCACCTCGGACCTCGCCGAGGCGGTCGAGCAGGCCGACGTGATCGTGATGGGTGTCCCGTCGCAGGGCTTCCGATCCGCGCTGGTCGAGGTCGCCCAGCACCTGCGTGCGTGGGTCCCGGTGCTGTCGCTCACCAAGGGGCTCGAACAGGGGACCCAGCTCCGGATGACCCAGGTCATCAACGAGGTCCTGCCGGGCCACCCCGCCGCGGTCCTGACCGGGCCGAACCTCGCCAAGGAGATCCTGGCGGGCAACGCAGCGGCCGCCGTGGTCGCGACGCCGGACCCGGTCGTCGCCGACTACCTGCAGCAGATCTTCCACATGAACCTGTTCCGGGTGTACACGAACCCCGACGTCATCGGTTGCGAGGTCGCCGGCGCGCTGAAGAACGTGATCGCGATCGCGGCGGGCATGGCGGACGGGCTCGAGGCCGGCGACAACACCAAGGCGACGGTGATCACCCGGGGCCTGGCAGAGCTGAGTCGCCTCGGCGAGGCGATGGGCGGGCAGTTCTCGACCTTCTCCGGACTGGCCGGGATGGGCGACCTGCTCGCGACGTGCAGCTCGCCCCAGAGTCGCAACCGGTTCGTCGGGGAGCAGCTCGGCCGGGGTCACACGATCGAGGAGATCATCGCCGAGATGAACATGGTGGCCGAGGGCGTGAAGACCTCGAGGGTCGTGATGGAGCTCGCCGAGGAGTACGGCGTCGAGATGCCCATCGCATCCGAGGTGTTCGCCGTGTGCCACGAGGGATCGACGGCCGAGGACGCCTACCGGGGGCTCATCCGCCGCCAGGACGGCGGCGCCGAGTACCCCGAGTCCGGCCGTTCGGGCTGATCACCACCCCTCCGGCCGGAGGGCGCCTGCCGGTTTCCCGACCGTGGGGACCGACCCGTACGCTCGGAGCCGATGACCGAGGGCACCGACCAGACCGACGCACCCGATCTCGCCGTTCCGGTGCACCCGCTTGCGGTGGATCGGGCCACCGCACTCGGACTCGACGTGCCGGTGCGTGCCAGCATGCCGCTGGGCACCGTGGACGCCGCGGTCGTGGCCGACATCGACCCCGCGGGGTTGGTGCAGCTGCGCGGCGCCACGTGGAGCCTGGACTGGTGGATCGGTGCCGAGGACCGTTGGCACCACCCGTCGATCGATGCGGCGGTGCGCCAGCACACCATCGACGGGACACCCCTCGTCGAGACCGCCATGCGGGTGCCCGGCGGTGACATCGTGCAGCGTGTCTACGGCGTGCGGGCGCGCTCGGCGTCGCCCTCCGGCGCCGGCGACGACACCGACGGCGGTGCCGCGGAGTGGAACGACTCGGCGGTGGTGGTCGAGATCGAGAACCTGACGTCGGTGCCCGTCGCCCTGGCGTTCGCGGTGCGTCCCGTGACGCTCGACGGTCCCGGCAGCGTCCGCTCCGTCGAGGTCGACGGCAGCATCGTGCGCGTCGACGGCGAGGTCGCTGCGGTGGTCTCGCGTGAGCTCACGCGCCGGGTGTCCGGCACCGCCGGCGGTGCTGCACGCCGCCTGCGCGACGGCGACGACGAGCCCGCCGCCGGACTCGTCGAAGACGCCACGGGCGCGCTCGAGGCGGCCGTCGTGGTCCCGCTGCCCCATGCGACCACCGTCAAGGTGCTGCTGCCACGCATCGGGTCGCACCGCGGGGGACGCCCGGGGGGTGGGCTGCTCGGTGGCGGACGTCTCGGCGGCGCGCTGCTGGGCGGTGGCCGTTCCGCCCCGGTCGACCCGGGGCCGAACTGGGATGCGCCCGACCTCGCCGCGGCGACCGCAGGCTGGGGCGCCCACACGCGCGAGCTCGCGGCCGTCGAGCTGCCGGAGCCACGCATCGGCGAGCTGACCGCCGCATCGGAGCACACGCTCATGTTGGCGGCGACCGACGACTTCTTCGACGCCGGTGCCGGAGCGACTGCCGCGGTGCGCGCCGCGGAGCTCTGCGATGCGCTGGTCCGTGTCGGGATCTCGCAGCCGCTCGAGCCGATCGCCCGTGCGCTCGTCGACACGCAGGGCCTCACCGGTGCGGTGAAGCTCTCGGACCGCAGCGATGCCACCGTCGCGCTGCTGCACGCGGTCACGCCGCTGCTGCTCGGCCCCCGCGGAGCGACATGGGCCGACGACCTCGTCGGACCCGCCGCCCGTGCCGTGCACCGACTCGAACGGGGCAAGGGACTCGACGCCGACCTGCGGATGTCCGCTGCGGTCGCCCTCGGTCGACTCGGGCCGGCGATGCGGGCCGTGGACCAGCCCGACGTCGCCAGCGCCGCCGAGGAGCTCTCGGCCCGCCTCTCCCGCGAGGCGCCCTCACCGGTCGGTGCGCCGACGACCCAGGACGACCTGCTGGCGGTGACGCCGACGGCACGTGCCCTGCGGGCCGCGTTGGGTGCGGTGCATGATCGCCGTCCTGACGACCTCGCCAGGATCACCGGCGACGTGCTCGCACTGCTGCGGCGCGGCACTGCCGGAGTCATCGGAGATCTGGTGGACGACCAGGACCGCAGCCGTGGCGTCCGGGGGCTCGACCCCGCGGCGGTCGCCGCCCGACTCGGCCTCGCGCTCGACCTCGCGGTGCTCGAGGGGGCGGACGGGCCCGAGCTCGTCCCGGGTTGGATCGACACCTGGTTCGGGCAGCCGTGCGAGGCACACCGCATCCGCACACGCTGGGGTCTCGTCTCGTTCGCCGTGCGCTGGCACGGACGTCGGCCCGCCCTGCTGTGGGAGGTCGACCCGGGACCGGGCGTCCAGGTCGACGGGACCGGGCCCACGTTGCGCGCCCGCGGGCTCGACCCGACGTGGGTCGGACAGGGATGGGAGGGCGAGGCGCTCCTGGCGGAGCAGACCGTGCCCGAGGCCGTGGTGTCCCTCACCGGCTCCGCTCGGCTCTCCTCGCCACGACGCGTCACGCTGCCGACGTCGACCGAACCCGCCGCGCCGCCCGTGATCCCCGACGAGGGCGAGTCGTTCGCCTGACCCGTCCGCTCGCCCGACCGTGCCGCTCGCCTGACCGCGCGCTCGCCAGGCTCAGGCGGTCGCCCGGTCCGTCCGGTGCTTCGCCGAGCTCTTCGCCGCCCGGTCCTCGAGCCCACCGAGCAGCACGGTCGCAGCCCCGGTCAACACGATGGTGATCAGCATCACGACCGCGAACCACGCGGCACCGGTCAGGTCCCAGCGGTCCGCCAGGTCGCGGGCCACCAGCGTCGCGGGCACGTGCCAGAGGTAGATGGTGAGCAGTCGACGGTTCAGGTACTTGATGAAGGCGCCCACGTGTGGGGTCTTGATGAGCGCATCGAGCTGGTTGCGGAAGATCAGGCCCAGCGAGAGCCAGGCTGCGCCGAGACCGGCCATCGAGATGCCCACGACGCTCGGGGACTGCTCGAGGGACAGCCCCACGAGGAAGTGCACCGAGGTGATCGCGGCGACGTAGCCGGTGACCACGATGCCGGCGAGCACCGGCCGCGGCGGGATCGGACACCCTCGCTCGGCCCACCACATGCCGAGGAACCAGAAGAGCAGGTAGGCGGCACCCGGGGCGGACCCCTTCGGCCCGAGGGTCGACATCGCGACGATCGCCGCGACGATCACCGCGATGGTCCACAGCGGGAATCGGCGCACCAGCTTGATCAGCAGTGGACTGATCGCGGTGAACGCCAGGAAGTTCCACACGTACCAGAGCTGGATCGTCGTGCCGCCGAGCCAGCCCAACGCCTTGCCGCTCATCAGCACGGCGAAGACCAGGTACACCCCGACGGGCAGCGCTAGGCGCTTGAAGCGGCTGGTGAGCACCGAACGCCAGGGCCGCGTCGCCAGGCTGCGCGCCACGAGCGTGCCCGAGACGAAGAACATGACGGGCATGGCTTCGAACCACGTCAGCCACGGCCACAGGAGGGAGTGGTTGACCACGACGCGCAGCACCGCGATGGTGCGCAGCACGTCCACGAAGGCGATCCGCTGAGTGCCGCCAGGCCCTCCCGTCGCCGCCGGAGCGCCGCTCCCGCCCAGCCCCCCGGCGTCTGACATGGCGGCCACCTTCGCGCCGCCCCCAGGGGGTGTCAACACGAGGTGGTCGCTCCGTTCACGTCACGGAGACGGTCGCTCCGTTCACGTCACGGAGACGGGCAACCCCTCGAGGCCTCGCAGCGTGAAGCTCGGCCGGTACCGGGGCACCCCACCGTCGAGACGAGCGGTGTCGAGCTCGATGTGCTCGAATCGCGACAGCAGCTCGCCGAAGACGATCTCTCCCTCGGCCCGCGCCAGGTGCGCGCCCAGGCAGTGGTGCGCACCCCAGCCGAAGCTCAGGGGCTGCGGTGCGTCGGAGCCGGCGACGAAGCGGGTGACGTCGAAGCGGTCGGCCCGGTCGTACGCGGCCTCGTCACGGTTGCCGCTGCCCTGGAGCACCAGGAACGACGAACCCCGGTGGAACGTCTCGCCGAACAGCTCGACGGTGTCGAGCGCGGTGCGGACGTTGAACTGCACCGGCGAGTCGTAGCGCAGCATCTCGAGCACCGCCGAGGGCAGCAACGACGGATCGCCACGCAGCAGCTCGAGCTGGTCCGGCGATGCGAGCAGGGCACGCAGCCCGTTGCCGATCAGGTTGGACGTGGTCTCGAACCCCGCGGCGTAGAGCAGGATCGTGTTCGCGATCAGCTCCTCGGTGGTGAGCCGGTCACCCGACGCCTCGACCTCGATGAGCGCGCTGAGCAGGTGCTCGTCGGGCGTGGCCCGCTTCTGCTCCACCAGCTCGCTGAAGTAGACGGCGAGCTCGGCGCCCGCGGCCTCGCCCGCGGCGATGGCTGCCTCGTCCGATGCCGGATCGATCAGGGCGGTGATCGACCGCACGAGCGGGTGGATGTGCTCGTTGCCCTCCTTCGGCACGCCGAGCAGCTCGCTGATGACCACGACGGGGAAGGGGAGCGCCAGGTCGACCATCACGTCGCCGCCGCCCTGTTCGGCGAAGCGGTCGAGGATGGGGGAGAGCAGCCCGTGGATCGTCGAGCGCAACCCGTCGACGCGCCGAGGGGTGAACTCGCGCGAGACGAGCGATCGGATGCGCGTGTGGTCCGGAGGGTTGAGCAGCAGCATCGTCGAGACGTTGCCGTCGCGGACCCGGCTGCGGCCCGCGATGGAGTCCGCGAGGTCCATGTCGGGCTCCTCGCGACCCAGACGTGGATGGCGCAGGACCTCCATGCCGTCACGGTGGCTCGTCACCGCGACCGAGCCGACGCCGGTGCGCCACGCAGGAGCGATCCTCCGCAGCTCGGCGTAGCGCCGGTACGGATCCTGGTGGCCGTCGTCGGTGCCGATCGACGACAGCAGCAGTTCGTCGGCCTCGGCCGAGGTCGGCAGCGGGGCGGTCGTGGCGGTCATGACCGCAGTCTTCCAGTTCGGCGTCCGCCGAGGCCGGCGTTCAGGGGTCGAGTCGCACGGTGACGATCTGGTGCGGTCGCAACGCCATGCGTCCGTCGAACGCCTCGAGGCGGTTGCCGAGCAGGTCGACCACCTCGCCGCTGCGACCGGTGATCGTCAACTCGCCCTGCCGTCCGGCGGCCTCGTGGCCACGCACGACGAGGTGGTCGCCCTCGCGGAGCACCGCGTCGACCTCGACGCCGTGCACGTCGAGGTGGCTGCCCTCCTCGGGAAGGTGGCCGCCGCCCGGGGCGCTGACGGTGAGCAGCGGCGACCAGGTGCGGGCCGCGAACGCGTACGCCTCGACCGGCCCGTCGTCGGGCTGTTCGAAGCGGAGTGCGTACCTCAACGAGAACGACGACAGCGACTGCGCTCCCTCGATCTCGTTCTCGGGTCCTGCGGGCAGCGGTCGGGACAGCATCGGGCCACGCGACAGCCAGCCCGTCGCCCGCAGCAGGGTGAGCGCGAGGTCGCCCGCCGTGGTGTCCGCAGCGTCGGGCTCGCCGTCGAGCGAGACGAGCTCGTACTCGCAGATGCCCTCGTGGGTGACGGTGAGTCCGCCCGCGCTGACGAAGCGGCGTGAGGGGAACGTCGGCACACCCCATTCGTTCGGCCCGCCCTCGGCGACGAGTCCGCGCTCGACGACGGTGTAGGCGCACTCGGCCGCCGACGTGGTGGCCCGCTGCGGCAGCGGCAGGTGCACCCGGAGGCGATGGTCCCTGGCCCGGTTCTCGAACGACGTCGTCACCCGCACGCTGTCGTCGTCCGCGGTCAGCTCTACGACCGTGGTGACCGCCAGCTCGGTCTCGCCGACGCGCGCCCACGTGTCGTCGTCGGCCCGTACGACCCGCTCGGGGATCTCGTAGCGAGCCGTGATCGAGAGGCGGCCGCGCAGCGGTCCGGATTCGTCGAGGGTGACCTCGACGCTGGTCGGCTCGTCGACGATGACGTTCGACTCCGGCGGGCACCAGTTGTAGCTGTCGCCCGCGTCACCGTCGTCGACGAGCCGCCCGAAGCCGGGGATGCCGTTGACCGAGAAGGTGCCGTCGGGAGCATCGACGGTGACCGAGACGAGACCGTTGTCCAGGCCGAGCGGCGCGTCGGTCGAGCACACCGGATGGCTCGGCGCGGTGGCGGACCACCGGGACCAGCCGAGACCGGGCACCTCGCCGGACAGCGCGAGGACCCGGCGGGTGGGCTCGAGCCGGTGCAGCACGGTGGTCACGATCAGGTCAGGGTCGGCCTCGCACCGGCGCCCGACCTCGCCGAGGGCCTCGGTGGTCGAGAGCGCGCCGTCCTCCTCGAAGGGCAGCAGGTGGACCGCCAGGTCGTCCTCCCGCTCCTCGAAGCGCACTGCGACGGTCTGAGGCTGTTCGAAGATCAGCTCGCGGGCGACCACGATCGGCGCGTCGGTCGCGCCGTTGCGGAACATCTCCTCGACCGCCGGACGCTCGGAGAGCACCTGGAAGGCATCGTCGTCGGGGCCGTCCTCACCGTTGGGCACGGGGCCGTCCTCGCCGCTCGGCACGGGGCCGTCCTCACCGTTGGGCACGGGGCCGTCCTCACCGTTGGGCACGGGGCCGGGGATCTCCAGCTCGACGACCTCGGACCTGGCCCGGGCGTCGGTGTTGAGCACGTACGGACCGGCGACCCGCAGCGCGGCGGCGGCATCGGCCACGGCGCGCTCCGCGACGGCCGCCGCGGTGCCGGTGGCCTCGGCATAGCGGTGCAGGACCGCGTCGACGACCTCGTCGTGGCTGCAGGCGCAGATCGAGTCGTGCGCCGCGTTGCGGATGACCTCGAGCCAGGCCAGGTCGAGCAGCGACGACCAGCGCGACGGCTGTGCGGACCACAGCGCGACGAGCGGCTCGGCGTGCCGTTCGAGGGAGCGCTCGGCGATCGCGGCGGCGACCTTCACGTCGACCCGGTTCGAGGTCACGCCCATGAGCAGGTTGGCACGGGCACCGGAGCGCAGCTCGCCCTCGACCACCGGCAGCCCGTCGACCGGCGCACCCTCGAGGTAGGAGCTGAGCGACTCGACCCGCAGCTCGAACTCGCCCTGGTCGCCCAGGGCCCGCTCGGCGGCGTCCAGCTCGCCGACGACGCGGCTGAGG
>JAFAFN010000461.1 GCA_023423475.1 Actinomycetes bacterium
GCAGATGCGCACGGTCACGGTCCGCGCCGACGACGGTCTCGACCAGGCCGGGCACCGCGGCACGCAGGCCGTCGGCCAGCCGGTCACGCAACGACGCGATGCGCGACCAGGTGGCGGTGCGGTCCGCGACGGTCGCGTCGAGCGCTGCGGCGAAGCCGACGATGCCGGCCACGTTCGGGGTGCCCGAACGTCGCTCCCGCTCCTGGCCGCCACCGAGCAGCAGCGGATGCAGGGCGAGCGCGTGTCGGACCACGAGCGCGCCCGTGCCCTTGGGTCCGCCGAGCTTGTGTGCCGAGATCGACACCAGGTCGGCAGCGGACGTCGCTGCGGCGAGGTCGAGCCACGGGGCGGCCTGGACGGCGTCGGTGTGCACGGGGGTGCGCGGCACCTCGGGCTCGTGGGAGCGGACCACCTCGACGACCGCGTCGATGTCGTTGAGGGTGCCGAGCTCGTTGTTGGCCGCCATCACCGACACGACCGAGACCTCGGTGCCCAGCTCGTCGAGCAGGTCGGCGAGCCGGTCGAGGTCGACCACGCCGCGGGCGTCGACGTCGACCACACGACCGCCGAGCGCGACGACCGGGTCGAGCACGGCGTGGTGCTCGACCGCGCTGCAGACCGGCACACCCGCACGGGGCGGCATGCCGCCGCTGATCGCGTGGTTGTCGGCCTCGGTGCCCCCGGAGGTGAAGACGATCTCGCCCGGCGTGCGCCCCAGGTGGGCGGCGATCCGCTCGCGTGCGTCGTCGAGCGCCCGCACGGCGTCGCGAGCGAGCAGGTGGGTCCCCGACGGGTTGCCGTAGCGATCGGCGAGGAACGGTGCCATCGCTTCGGCGGCCTCGGGTCGCAGGCGCGTCGTCGCCGCGTGGTCCAGGTCCGCGAATCGCCGGGGGAGCTCCAGTGTCACCCGACCACGGTACGGGGTGCGTCAGCTCCGGGGCAGGTCGCGGAACGGCACGGACTTGTCCGCACGCACGTCGCCGGGCAGTCCGAGGACCCGCTCGCCGATGATGTTGCGCTGGACCTGGTCGGTGCCGCCGCCGATGCGTGGCGCCCACTGCCCCATGAAGAGGTCCTGGAACTTGCCCGCGTAGGGCGCGTCGTCGCCGACGAGCATGCCGCCGGGCCCCTCGAGGTCGACCACCAGGCTGCCGCCCGTCTCGTAGAGCGCGGACACGACGAGCTTGAGCACGGAGCTCTCCGGGCCCGGCAGCTCACCGCGTTCGGCTGCGGTGCGCACCCGGTAGCCGAGGAACCGCAGCAGCTCGAACCGGGTGTACAGGTCGACGAGGCGCTGGCGGGTCACGGGGTCGGTGACGTCCGCGCTAGTCCTGGCGAGGGTCAGCACCTCGGCGAAGCTGTACATGCCGCCGCCGCCGATCGAGGCGCGTTCGTGGGCCAGCATCGTGAGGGCGACACCCCAGCCGGCACCGACCGGTCCGAGGGTCTGACCGACCGGGACGCGGACCTCGTCGAGGAACACCTCGTTGAAGTGGATCGCCCCGTCGATCTGGCGCAGCGGGACCACCTCGATGCCGGGTGAGTCCATGTCGACGATGAGGCACGTGATGCCGCGGTGCTTCGGCTGGTCCGGGTCGGTGCGCACCAGGAGGATCCCGTGGGTCGAGTAGTGCGCGGCCGAGGTCCAGACCTTCTGACCGGTCACGACCCACTCGTCGCCGTCGAGCTCTGCCCTGGTGGACAACCCGGCGAGGTCTGATCCGGCGCCGGGCTCGCTGAACAGCTGGCACCAGATGTGCTCGGCGGTCAGCGTCGGTCCGAGGTGGCGCTCGCGCTGCTCGTCGGTGCCCCACTCGATGATCGTCGGCCCGGCCATGCCGATGCCGACCGAGAACATGTTCCCCGACACGTCGTAGTGCTGTTCCTCGGCGGCGAAGACACCGGCGAGCAGCGGCGACAGCCCCCGCCCGCGGTGCTCGACGGGCCAGTGCGGCGCCGCCCAGCCGGCGTCGGCCTTGAGCTGCTGCCAGGCCCTCGCCTCGTTGAGCAGGGCGAGGTCCTGCTCCTCGGTGTGCGCCCGATGGGTGCGCAGGCTCGACAACGAGTCGAGGTCGCGCCGCTTCGCATTGGCGTCGAGCCACTCGCGTGCTTCGGCACGGAGCGCTCGTTCCGCTGGGCTGTCGTCGAAGTCCATGGGCGGTCGAGTGTTGCCCGCGGGGCACGAAACTGCAACCGGTTGCAGTTTTGCGCCGGGTCGCAGGTGTCGGTCAGCGCTGCCCCTGCACGGGCACCCACGTCGGTGCCGCCACCGGGGCCAGTCCTCTCGCCGCGTCGGCGAGCAGGCCACCGGTGCGGAGCTGATGTGCCGATGCCACGCACACGAGCCAGGTGTGCGCGTCGAACGAGCCGGGCAGGGTGTGGCCGATCCGACCCCGGACGAGCTCGGCGAGCTCGATCGACAGCGAGCTTCGGGCCTCGGGTGACAGCGTCGAGGAGCGCAGCAGGAACTCCCTCACCAACGAGAAGTCCTCGTCGCTGAGCCGACCGACGTCGAGCGTGGCCACATAGGGCTCGTAGCCAGCGGGAGGCAGGAACGCGATCGGCGTGTGCGCGTCGTCCCGGCCGCGCACGCGCAGCACCACCGTGCCCGCCGCCATGTCCCCGGGCCGCTGCGAGGACGGCGAGAACAGCGCGCCGATCAGCGCGACGAAGCCGAGCGACGCGTAGATGTCGACCAACGCCACCAGCCCGCGGACGACGGCCTGACGAGGCGCCTCGGGTGCCCCGTCGACACCGACGACCCGGAGCCCGAAGAAGTACTTGCCGACGCTGCGACCACGCCAGAGGATCTCGAGCACGATCGGATAGACGATCAGCACGAAGAAGGTCATCACGATCAGCAGGACGACCGCACCGCTGAACGACGTCCCGGTCAGGCCGAAGAACATCGACAGGACCACGAACAGCGCGGCCTGGGTCGCCAGGTCGATCAGGCGGGCGAAGCTGCGGGTGGCGACCCCCGCTGTCGGGAGCTCGAGCAGCACCGCTTCGGGGGTGACGACACCTGCGCTCATGAGCCCCTACCGTACGGTGCCAGGGCCGGCGCGGGGTGCGGGGCCGCTGGCGTCGGGAGCCACCACGGATGGACATCGACAGGTACATCCAGCGCAACGACCCCGTGTGGCGGCGCCTCGAACAGCTCGCCTCGATGGGCGCGGCGAACGTACGTCGCCTCTCCGACGACGACATCACCGAGCTCGTCTCGCTGTACCAGCGGGTCTCGGCGGATCTCTCCCACGCACGCGGCCAGTACCGCGACCCCGATCTCAACGCCCGCCTGTCGCGGATCCTCGGCGAGGCACGTGTCGTGATCTACCGCCGTCGTGGCTCGGCGGCGCGCACCGTCCGCAACTTCTTCCTCGAGACCTTCCCCGTCGCGGTGTGGAGCTCTCGGCGCTACGTGCTGGCGTCGTTCCTCGCCTTCATGGTGCCGGCGGTCGCGATGGGCGTCTGGTTGACCAACTCCCCCGCCGTGCTCGACGCCGCGGTGCCCCCGGACCTCCAGCAGGTGATCGCCCAGGACGAGTTCGCGAGCTACTACAGCTCCGACGCGGCGCAGAACTTCGCGAGCCAGGTCACGTTCAACAACATCCGCGTCGCGTTCCTGGCGTTCGCGCTGGGGGTCATCCCGCTCCTCGGGCCCGCCGGTGTGCTCGCCTACAACGGTCTCCACGTGGGGACGATGGCCGCGGTGATGCACCACCACGGCGAGGCCGCGCAGTTCTGGGGGCTGATCCTGCCCCACGGCCTGCTCGAGATCTCGTCGATCGTGGTGGCAGGGGCGGCGGGCCTGCGGCTGTCGTGGGCACTCGTCGCCCCCGGGGACCGGACCAGGTCACGGGCGTTTCGCGAGGAGGGCATGCGGGCCGTCGTGATCGTGATGGGACTCGCGCTGTGCTTCGTCGTGGCCGGATTCATCGAGGGCTTCGTGACCCCCTCGGCGATGCCCACCGCGCTGCGCATCGGCGTCGGGGTCGCCGCACTGGCCCTGTTCGTGGTCTACGTGGTGGCGCTCGGCGCCCGCGCCGAGCGGGCGGGGCTGACCGGCCTGCTCGGCGAGACCGAACGGGACCGACTCGACCTGGCCCGCGACGGGCAGGACGCTCAGAGTCGACCGTTGCGCTTGACCAGCAGGTAGGCATCCGCGAGCTCCGACGACAGCCGCCCCGGCGCGGCGTCGACGACGGTCACCCCCCGTCCCCGCAGCCGGGCCACGGTCCGGCGACGCAGCGCGATCGCCTCGACGGCCGCGACCTGGCGGTAGGCCGCCTCGTCGGGGTCGATGTCGTCGAGCTGCTCGCCCGCCGCCCAGGCCTCGACCTGCGGGTCCCGGACCGACGCGACGACGACCAGGTGGGTGCGAGAGATCAGGGTGAGGGCCGGCAGGAGCGACGCCTCGACCGCCGAGTCGACCAGATCGGTCAGCAGCACGAGCATCGATCGGCGACGGAACCTGGCGACCACCTCGGCGAAGACCGACGAGTAGTCCGACTCCGACAGCTCCGGCTCGAGTGCGAACATCGCCTCGGTGACCCTGGCGACCTGATCCGAGTGGCGGGCGGGCGCCACCACGGACCGGACCGACCGGTCGAAGGCCACGAGTCCGCAGCGGTCGCCCAGTCGGGTCGCGACCGTCGTGAGCATCATCGCGGCGTCCATGGCGTGTTCGACCCTGGGCACCCCGTCGACACGACCCGCCATCGTCCGGCCGTTGTCCAACAGCAGCAGCACGTTCTGGTTCCGCTCGGACCGGTAGGTCCGCACGATCGTGCGGCCGGCGCGTGCGGTCGCGGTCCAGTCGATCCGGCGGAACTCGTCGTCGGGTCCGTACTCGCGGAGCTGTTCGAACTCGGTGCCCCCACCGAGACCTCGGGCGGAGCGGATGCCGACCTCGAGGATGCGGGCCTGGCGGATCTTGAGCTCGGCCTCGTCGCGTGAGCGGAACGGCGGGTGCACCCGCAGGGTGGTCGACAGCGGCACGGCGCGCTGGCGGGCGCCCAGGCCGAGTCGACCCACGACGCGGACCGTCAGCCGATCGAGCTCGAAGCGACCTCGCCGCATCGGACGGATGGTGGTCGACACCTTCGCCGTCCCGCCGGGCGGCACCACGACCGCGAACCGACGTGCCCGTGCGCGCAGCGACGGTGCGAGGTCGTCCGCCACCGACAGGTGCAGCGTCCGGCGCGACTCCGAGTGGATCTCCCAGCGGACCGTCGCCTCTCGTTCGGTCACCACCACCGGAGGGTGCTCGCGTCCGACCACGACCTGGCCGGGTGAGGTCCCGATCAGCGCGTCGGCGATCACGACCAGGAACAGGAGTACGGCCAGGACCGCCACCGTGGCGAGCACCGGCACGTCGTCGCCGGGGAACAGCAGCAGCGCGCCGGCGACCACGAGCGCGACGATCGCCGCACGGCGGGTGGGCAGCAGGACCATGGTGCGAGGAACCGCCGGACTAACGGGGCGCCGGGACGACGGCGAGGATGTTGTCGAGCAGCGTGTCGGCGGTGACGCCCTCGAGCTCGAGCTCGGGGCGCACCATCATCCGGTGGCGCAGGGTGGGCTTGGCGACGGCCTTCACCTCGTCGGGGCTGACGAACTCCCGGCCCGACAGCCACGCCCACGCCTTGGATGCGTGCAGCAGTGCGGTCGCGCCCCTCGGCGACACGCCGAGCTCGACCGACGGCGACTCGCGGGTGGCCCGGCACAGCCCGACGATGTACTCGAGCACGGTCGGCTCGACCCGGACCAGGTCGACCTGCGCCCGGGCGGCGGCCAGGTCGGCGACGCTCGCCACGGGTCGCACCCCCGCGGCCACGACGTCGTGGGGATCCAGGCCGCGATGGTGCCGACCGAGCACCTCGGTCTCCTGCTCGAAGGTGGGGTACCCGACGAGCAGCTTGAACATGAAGCGGTCGAGCTGCGCCTCGGGCAACGGGTAGGTGCCCTCCTGCTCGACGGGGTTCTGGGTCGCGATCACGACGAACGGGTCGGGCAGCGCGAGCGACGTGCCCTCGGCGGTGACCTGGCGCTCCTCCATCGCCTCGAGCAGCGCGGACTGGGTCTTGGGCGGCGTGCGGTTGATCTCGTCAGCGAGGAACAGGTTCGTGAACACGGGACCTTCGCGGAACCGCAGACGGGCCGCGCCGTCGGACGGGTCGAGCACGAGCTGGCCCGTGACGTCCGAGGGCATCAGGTCCGGGGTGAACTGGACCCGCTTGAAGTCGAGGGCGAGCGCCTCGGCGAGCGTCTTCACCATCAGCGTCTTGGCGACGCCCGGCACGCCCTCGAGCAGCACGTGACCGCGGACGAGCAGCGCGGCCACCAGACCGGAGAGCGTGCCCTCCTGGCCCACGACGACCTTGCCGATCTCGGCCCGGAGCGCGAGCACCGCGGCACGTGGGTCCCGTGCCGGTTCGCCTCCGTAGGTCGGGGGCCGGTGGGGCTCCGGTGGGAGTTCAGGCGGGAGCTGGGACACTGAGGACCTCCGTGCGGATCGATTCGAGTGAGCGTGCGAGTTGGACGAGCGCCGTGTCGGAGTCGATCGGGCCGTCGCCGATCAACGTCGCGTGGACCTCGGCGGGCGGACGACCCGTGCGCGAGGCGACGGTCGCGATCAGGACGTCGTCGCTCGCTCCGGTCGCGCCCAGGCGTCCGGCGAGCTCCACCCGGGTCTCGCGGCGCAACGCCTCGGCGGCCCGTTGGGGGTTGCCCTTGCGACGCAGCAGGTCGCCGACCGCGACGACCAGCTCGGACCCCGCGATCTCGACCGGCAGCGGTTCCTCGACCGCCCGCCCGAGTCGGACCGAGCGCCACCACACGAAGACCGCCGCGGCGACCACCAGCTGTGCGAGGGCCAGCTGGACCGGCAGCGGCATGAGCTGCCACGTGCCCTCGTCACCGTCGAGCTCGGCATCCGCGCTCGGCGTCGGATCGATCACCTGGATCCTGACCCCGGGCGCCGCACCGGTGAGCACGAGGGCGCTGCCCGCGTTCGCGAGTGGGAGGCCGCCCTCCTCCTTCACCGGCTGCAGACGTGCGTTGACCCAGAGGTAGGGCGACGCCAGCGTCACGATGCGTCCCTCGCCCACCTCACGCACGCTCACCAGTGCCGAGTCCCCGTCGATCCCGAGCTCGCCGCTGCCCAGCGCGTCGCCACCCGAGTAGCAGCTGCGGTCCGCGGCACCGACGGGGAACCGGAAGGCGAACGCCGAGTCGATCGGTCCGAACTCGTCGAGTCCATCGATGTCGCAGCGCGACGGGTCCACGGGGACCGCAGGGGTGTCGGCGAGCTCACGGGCGTCGTAGGAGCCGGTCGGGTCGATGAGCGACGGGTCGAACGACCCGAGCAGCTCGTCGAGCTCGCCGTCCTCGCGCTCGTCGAGCGGCCACGGCTCACCGAGCACGACCGTCGCACCCGCCTCGGCGAGGCGGCGGAGCTCGCGCAGCTCGTCACCCGAGGCGAAGCCGGGGACGGGCACGACCACCACCCGCCCGTCGACCGCCTCACCGCCGGGCCGATCGAGCAACGACGACGACGCTGCGGTGCCAACCGTCGCGCCGTCCTCCTCCCAGAGGGCCGCCACCGCGGCGTAACCCTCCGGTGCGGTCGAGTCGACCATGAAGGGGGTGAGCTGTCGTGTCCTGGTCATCAGCACCACGGCGACGACGATCGCCACCACCGCGAGCACCACGGCCACGCCGGCGCCCCGACCCGAGGATCCCGTGGCACCGGCGTTCGACGTCGGCGCGGTCACGGCGCGACCTCGATCACGGCGGTGACCCCA
>JAFAFN010000493.1 GCA_023423475.1 Actinomycetes bacterium
CTGCCTAACGTGCACACCTGCGGGGGGGGGGGCCCTTGGGGCCCGCCCACCGTCGCGTCCGAGCTCGAACTGAGGTGATGCACAGGCTCACAGAGAAGGTGAGTGCCTGTGACTCAAGCCTGAGGTATCGTGAGTTCCATACAAGAACTCTCCCTGGCCCTCTTCCCTCTCTCTCCTCCGCCAGGGGGCGGCACCGGGTCCGTCCCGACCCGGGCCATGCGAGCGACCCGATCCCATGCCACCGGGGTCGGGTCGTTCCGCGTCCGTGGCGCCCGCAACTGCATCCGTGCCAGACTCACCGCAGACGTCTGGGGAGGCGGGACATGAACAGGACCATCGGAGCCGACGCGGCTCGACGACTCGGCGCCGCGGCGCTCATCAGCACGGCGGCACTCCTGGGTGCCTGCGGCACACCGCCGCCCGACGGCACCACGACCACGACCATCGACGACAACGCGTGTCAGATCGAGCGGCAGACGATCGAGACGGCGCTCGAGGCCTCGCTGGTCTCCGACGGCGCCTACCCGTCGTCCATCGCCGAGCTGATCGACGAGGGCTGGATCGCACCGAAGCACATCTCGCTCGCGTGGACCTACCAGTCGGACGGGGTGACCTACACCCTGACCGGATCCTGCTGATCAGCCGAGCAGCATCGCTCGGATGCCCAGGCCCATCAGAAACAGCCCACCGAAGCCGTAGAGCAGGTACTGCCACGCGCGCAGCTGCACCCGGTAGCCGTAGAGGATCGCGACGGTGATGATCGCGATGAACCCGTAGAACTGGTGCATCCCCGGAGCGGGGATGTCCTCGACCGCCACCATGTAGACCCCAAGCGCGACCTGCACGAAGATCGTCAGCTCCATCAGGACCACGAAGGCCCACAGCGGCCGGACCCGCAGCGGTGGCCACCAGTGCGCACCGAGGCACCAGAGCCCTGCGATCGCGTTGCCGATCACGACGACCCAGGCCCAGCAGGTGTGCAGGTCGAGGGTCACTCCTGTTCCCAGAGCGATTCGCCGAACGGGGCTCCCTCGGCTCGGGAACCGCCCCACTCGATGAACCACTCCTTGCCGAACGCACCGGCGAAGGTCTCGTCGTCCATCGTCAGGAACCAGGAGTCGTCCGCGATCTGGCTGCGGTGCGCCCGCATCGAGAGCTGCTTCGTGCCGACGAGGTCCACCACGTCGATCGCGTGGGTGATCTCGGCCTCGGGCGTGCCGAAGTTCGACAGGTCCGAGATGCGCTCCGAGGGGTCGACGCCGTCCTCGTCCGGCACGAAGAGCTCCATCTGGCGCCGGATCTCGTCGCGGTTCATCGTCCCCTGGAACACCTTGGGTGTCCCGGCGAGCTCGGCGGCCCGGATGCCCACCCGGTGCACCTGGATGTGGTCCGGGTGCCCGTAGCCGCCGTGGTCGTCGTACACGGTGAGGATGTCGGCGTCCTCCTCGCGCAGGATCACGGCGAGGCGGTCAGCGGCGTGTTCGACGTCCGCGGTCCAGAACGAGTATGGCGAGTCGTTGCTCGGCTCCCCCATCATCCCTGAGTCGACGTAGCCGAGGAACTCGACACGCTGCACCCCGAGGACCTTCGCCGACTCGTAGGTCTCGGCGATCCGTCGCTCCCACAGGGCCTCGCCATCGGCGAGCACACCGGGTGTCGGCTCGCCGCGCTCGCCGCGGGTCGCGAGCACGAGCACGACACGGTGGCCCGCGGCGGCAGCGCGGGCGATCGTGCCACCGGTTCCGATCGACTCGTCGTCGGGGTGGGCGTGGAAGCAGACCAGTGTCGTCACGGCCGGCAACGCTACAAGGGCGGCGCGCCCGCCACCGTGGTGGTCCCGCGGGCGATCAGGTGGTTCGCCTCAGGCGACGGTGCCGGCGTCGCGGAGCGTCGCGACGCGGGACGAATCGGCTCCGAGCCACTCGGCGAGGATCTCGTCGGTGTGCTGCCCCGGGTGAGCCGGGGGACGCTGCACCTCACCGGGCGTCCGGTCGAAGCGCGGCGCGGGGGCCGGCTGGGTGATGCCCGCGACGTCGATGAACGTCTCGCGCTCCACGTTGTGGGGGTGCTGGGCGGCCTCGTCCATGGTCAGCACCGGCGCGAAGCAGATGTCGGTGCCCTCCATGATCTCGTTCCACTCGTCACGGGTCTTGGACGCGAAGATCTCGGTGAGCCGGGACTTCATCTCGGGCCAGTGCGCCCGGTCCATCTGATGGGGCAGTTCCGCGCCCTGATCGGTGTAGGTCGACTCGAGCGGCGTGTGCTGCAGGAGCTCGGCGTAGAACTGCGGCTCGATCGAGCCGATCGAGATGAACTTCCCGTCGGAGCACTCGTAGGTGTCGTAGAAGTGGGCGGCGGTGTCGAGCAGGTTGGTGCCGCGCTCGTCGGACCAGATGCCCATGGCCTTGAAGCCCCAGATCATCATCATGAGGCTCGCCGCACCGTCGACCATCGCGGCGTCGACGACCTGGCCCGTGCCGGAGCGCTGCGACTCGAGCAGGGCGCACACCACGCCGAAGGCGAGCAGCATGCCACCGCCGCCGAAGTCACCCACCAGGTTGATCGGCGGTGTCGGCTTCTCGCCCTCTCGTCCGAGGTGCGCCAGCACACCCGCGAGCGCGATGTAGTTGATGTCGTGTCCTGCGGTCGACGCGTAGGGGCCCGACTGACCCCAGCCGGTCATCCGGCCGAAGACGAGCTTCGGGTTGCGCTCGAGGCAAACCTCGGGTCCGAAGCCGAGTCGTTCGGCGACACCCGGACGGAAGCCCTCGATGAGTGCATCCGCGTTGCCGACGAGCTCGAGCAGCGTCTCGACACCCTCGGGCGACTTGAGATCGATGCCGATCGAACGTCGTCCCCGGTTGAAGATGTCCGCCGGCGGGACGTCGGGATCGCCGCCCTGGACCGCCGCGGACCGGTCGATGCGGATGACGTCCGCTCCCATGTCCGCCAACATCATCGCGGCGAACGGGCCGGGGCCGATGCCCGCGACCTCGATGATCTTCATTCCCGACAGAGGGCCCATGGTGCTGTTCGTCTCCAGAGTTGTTGGTGCGGCTGGTTGGGTGAGCGGGTGGGTTCCGGTGATGGTTGCGTCAGACCGTCGCGCGAGCGGCGTTGTCGACGATCGCGGTGATCAACCGCTCCCGGTAGACCGGCGGCATGTCGTGCGCCATGCCCTCGAGCAGGACGAACTCGGCGCCCGGCACGAGCTCGGCGGTGCGTCGTCCACCCGAGATGTCGACCAGCAGGTCGGCGTCGCCGTGCAGCACGACGGTGGGCACCTCGAGCGCCGCCAGGCCGTCGGCCCGTGATCCGGATGCGAAGATCGCGACCAGCTGACGAGCGACGCCCGCAGGGTCGTACGCGCGGGTGACCAGCAGCTCGGCCCGCTCGACCGCCCTGGCCTCGTCGAACTCCGAGCGGGTGCCGATCAGCCGCGCGAGCTCGACCGAGCTGGCGACGCGGGCCTCGTGGGTGTCGTTCGCGGTCATCATCCCGAGCAGCGCACCCAGCACCTCGCCATCGGGTTGACCGACGTCGGGTTCGCCGGTGGTCGACATGAGCGACGTGAGCGAGAGCACTCGCTCGGGGTGTTCGATCGCCATCGTCTGGGCGATCATCCCGCCCATCGAGGCGCCGAAAATGTGCGCTCGTTCGACATCGAGCAGGTCCAGGACCGCCATGCCGTCCGCCGCCATGTCCGACAAGGTGTACGGCGCGTCGACCGGCAGTCCGGACGAGATGGCCATCAGCGCCGCGAAGGGGTCCGCCACGACGCCGTCGAAGTGCGTCGACAGCCCGACGTCGCGGTTGTCGTAGCGCACGACGTGCAGATCGTGCGATGCCAGCTGCTCGCAGACCTCGTCCTCGTAGACCAGCGACTGCGCGCCGAGGCCGGACACCAGCAGCACGGTGGGTGCTGCCGGATCGCCGAACTGCTCGTGGTGGATACGGATCCCGTTCGCGTCGCTGGCCGGCATGCAGGGCAGTGTTGACGGACTTGACCAGCCGGTCAAGCAGCGCGGTCGTCGTCGGGGAGCTCGACCCCCGCGACCAGGCATCGGATGACGCGCAGCTCGGCGTCGAGCACGGCGATGTCGGCGGGGTCCCCCGGCCGGAGCTGGACCTCGGGAGCGCCGAGCAGCGAACGCTGCACCCCGCCGCACGCGTCGACCGCCGCGGCCAGGTCCAACCCGGTGCCCACGAGGTTCCTGAGGCACTGGTCCTGCCCCACGAGCCCGCCGGCGATCGTGCCGTCCTCCCGGCGGGCGACCTTTTGACCGGGCTCCCCGGTGCTCCCGCGCCGCGTTCCCGCCGCGGCGACCGCATCGGTGGTCGCCGCGACACGCCCCGGTGCGGCGCGCCACGTCAGCTCGACGACCTCGGCGGCGACGTGGGCGAGATCGACGATCAGGCCCACCGTCAGCCGGTCGTCGCTCAGCGCCACGCCCGCAGGTCCAGGGTCGCGGGCGCTCAGTCGGCGATGGGCGTTCCAGCAATGGGTCAGGTGCCGTGCGCCCTCGTGCACCGCGGCACGCACGTCGTCGGCCGTCGCGTCGGTGTGCCCCAGGCCGACCACCACGCCACGGTCGACCACGGCCCGGATCACGTCGATCGCTCCCGGCAGCTCGGGGGCCAGCGTCATGCAGCCGACGGGGCCGGTGTCGAGCAGGCGTTCGGCGACCTCGCACGACGGAGCGATCAGGTGCGACGGGTCGTGCGCACCGTGGAAGTCGGGTGACAGGAACGGGCCCTCGAGGTGCGCGG
>JAFAFN010000009.1 GCA_023423475.1 Actinomycetes bacterium
GGTCTCGACGCCGCCGATCAGGCCACGCTTGCCGATGAACTGCCAGGCGACGTAGCCGATCACGAGTGCGATCGAGCCCCGGGTCAGCCAGACCTGGTACTTCGCGACGAAGTCGAGCACGTCCTCGATCTGGTCCTCGAAGACCATGCCGATGCCTCGCATGATGGCGATGCGTCCGATGGTGCCCACGAGGCTGAGCACGATGAACCGGCGGAAGGGGATGGCCGCGACACCGGCGAGCAGGCAGACCGGGTTGTTCGGCATGACGACGATCAGCACGTGGAGCAGGTTCTTGAACCCGGTCCGGTCGCCCTCGAACTGGTCGAAGATCGGGTCCATTCCGGGGAAGATCTGGCGGGCCCAGTTGAGCGCCTTGTCCCGGTAGCTGTGGCCCAACCACCAGAACAACGGGTCGGGCAGCATCAGACGGATCGTCGCGATCACGAAGAACGGGACGATCTCGGTGTTGATCGAGGTGCCGAGCAGGTACTTGTTCGACGAGTTGAGCGCGATGAGGCCCAGCGGGTTGTCCTCGAGCCAGTTGGCCCACACGACGTTGCCGATGTTGTTCGCCGCGATCAGCACGACGATGCAGGCACCGACCGCGGGCAGCACCCAGCGCGGGTGGCTCCGGGGTGTCTCGATCGGCAGGTCGGTCACGCAATCTCCACGGTCGGCGGTCGGACTGGCGGTGGGTCGGGCCTCGCGGCGCCGAGGGGCCGAATAGGCTCCGTCACGCTACAGGGCGAAGTGCGAGGCACCTCGACACCGACCCGACCGCATTCCGACTCCAGGGGGAACCGATGCAGGGCACCATGCAGGACCGTCCGCTCACGCTCACGCACTTCTTCGAGCGCGCCGAGCGGTACACACCGGGCAAGCAGATCATCACGGGGACCGCGACCGGCGTCGATCGCACGACCTACGGAGACTGGGCGGCGCGCACCCGCCGTCTCGGTGGTGTGCTCGACCAGCTCGGGATCTCGGCGGACGGCCGGGTGGGCACCTTCGCCTGGAACACCGCCCGCCACCTCGAGCTGTACTTCGCCGCTCCCTGCAGCGGCCGGGTGCTGCACACGCTCAACATCCGGCTCTTCCCCGAGCAGGTCACCTACATCGTCAACCACGCCGAGGACGAGGTGATCTTCGTCGACCGGTCGTTGCTCGGCCTGCTGGCACCGCTGGTGCCGACCTTCGAGACGGTCCGGCACTTCGTGGTGATGGAGGACGGCGCGCCGGCGACCGACGTCGAGGGGATCGAGCTGCTGGACTACGAGGAGCTGCTCGCCGCGGCGGACCCCGTCGAGTTCGTCGTCACCGACGAACGACGTGCCGCATCGATGTGCTACACGTCGGGCACGACCGGCAACCCGAAGGGCGTCGTCTACACCCACCGCAGCACCTACCTGCACACCCTGGGTGTGCTGCAGGCCGACTCGGTCGGGATCTGCGAACGCGACACCGTCATGCCGGTGGTGCCGATGTTCCACGCGAACGCCTGGGGCCTGGCACACGCCGGTGTGGCGAGCGGCGCATCGCTCGTGCTGCCCGGACCGCGCATGACACCGCCGGCGCTGGCCGACCTGATCGTCGACGAGAAGGTCACCGTCGCTGCGGGTGTGCCGACCATCTGGATGGGCGTGCTGCCCGAGCTCGAAGGCCGCGACACCTCGGCGCTGCGCACCATCCCCTGTGGTGGTTCCGCCGTGCCCAAGGCGCTGTCCGAGGCCTACCGGGCGCAGACCGGCCTGCCGATCCTGCAGGCATGGGGCATGACCGAGACGAGCCCCGTCGCCTCGGTGGCGATCACCCGTTCGTGGCTCGAGGACCAGCCCGAGGATGCGCTGGCCGACCTGCGCGCGTCGCAGGGCCCCGCACTGCTCGGCGTCGAGCTGCGCATCGCGGATCAGGAGACCGGCGAGGCGCTGCCGTGGGACGGCACCACCCGCGGCGAGCTCCAGGCCGCGGGCCCGTGGATCACCGGGAGCTACTACGACGACGAGCGCTCGGCCGAGTCCTTCACCTCGGACGGCTGGCTGCGGACGGGCGACGTCGCGGTGATCACGCCCGACGGCTACGTGCAGATCGTGGACCGGACCAAGGACGTCGTGAAGTCGGGCGGGGAGTGGATCTCGTCGGTCGAGCTCGAGAACGAGATCATGGCGCACCCGCACGTCGCCGAGGCCGCGGTCATCGGTGTCCCGCACCCGAAGTGGGCCGAGCGTCCGCTCGCGTGCGTGGTGGTGAAGCCGGGGGAGTCGCTCGACAAGGCGGCGATCATCGAGTTCCTCGACGGTCGGGTCGCGACGTGGTGGCTGCCCGACGACGTCGTGTTCATCGACGAGGTCCCCAAGACCAGCGTCGGCAAGTTCTCCAAGAAGGACCTGCGCGACCAGTTCTCGGACCACGTCCTGCCCACCGCCTGATCCGCCCAGAGGCGCGACCCACCCCTAAGGGGTGGTACAACGTTGGTTCGCCGCGGCGTGGGGTCGCGGCGTCCTGAGGGGGAATTCATGAGAGCACACAAGGGCGCACTCCTTGGCGCGGCAGCGGTCGTTGCGGTCGTACTGGGCGCATGCGGGCCACCGCCCACCACGACGCCACCGGAGCAGGGCAGGTTCGTCTCGCCGTCGGGAGTCGACGTCGGTGACTGCGCCACGTCGGCGTCGGCGTGCCTGACGATCGGATACGCCGTCAGCCAGGCGCTCGCCGGCGAGACGGTGCACGTCGCCGCCGGCACGTACGACGAGTTGGTCGAGGTGACCAAGCCGCTCGTGTTCGAAGGTGCCAACGCCGGCACGAGCGCTGGTGTCACGGCGGGCACCCGTGGTGCCGAGAGCGTCGTCAAGGGGTTCCGTACACCGGGTGAGCCGCATCCGGTCGCATCGGGAGCGAACAGCGTCACCGTCGACGGCTTCACCATCGACCCCCAGGGCGACGCAGCGCTCATCGCCGCGCCGACGCACCACCTCGTGGCACTGTTCGGAGGTGCCGAGGTGTCGGTGATGAACAACGTCTTCGTCGGCGGCGACTGGGTCTCGGACTGCGGTTCCACCTGCACGACCATGACCGATGCCGCCGTGATGGTGATGTCGGGAACCTACGAGGTGACGGACAACTCGTTCGCCAACTTCCGTGCGCCGATCGACGTGACGCAGTTCGACGCTGCGCATCCGGTGGTGTCGGGCACGATCTCCGGCAACGTCATCACCCACGTCACCAACCGCGCGATCTGGGTCAACGAGTACCTCGGGGGTCCGTTCCCCGGCACGATCACGATCTCGAACAACCGCCTCGACGCGACCGGCTGGGACTCACCCTCGTGGTCGCCCGCGGGCATCGTGATGACCTCCGGCGGCAACACGGTCTCGGGCAACTCGTTCACCGGGTTCGGGTCCGGCGTGTTCCTCCAGGTGTGTGACGGCACGAACGTGGCGTCCGCATCCAATTCGTTCACCGGCAACTCGTTCGTGGACAACCGCTCGGGCATCCAGTTCCTCGTCGCCGGCGCGTGCGGCTCGACGACGGTCGAGGCGACGATCTCGGGCAACCAGTTCGACGGTGGTCCGTGGAGCGGCGCCGGGCTCGTCGACGTTCCCAAGATCGGTGTGCGCTGGAACGGGGCGACCCGCCCCAACGACCTCGACGCCACGTGCAACTGGTGGGGCTCGGCCGACGGTGCCGGTGCACCCGGCGCGAGCACGGTGACCGCGGGTGTCGAGACCTCGCCGTGGAACACCAGCCCGACGGGACCCTGCGACGGGGTCTGACAGCCATCGACAGCCCAGCTGTCGAACAGCGGTTGAGGAACGACCCGGCGGCGATCGCCGGGTCGTTCCTCGTCCCGGGCCGATCCGCACGCGGACCGGTCCAGGATCTGGGCCGGTCGGCCCGGTTGTGCACCGGTGAACCCCTCAACCGCATCGGCGGGGCGGGTCCACTGGGGGGAGGGGCCACGACGATGCAGGTTCGATCGGTTCGACGGCGGTGGAGCGCGACGTTCGTCGGGTCCGCGGCAGTGCGGGCGCTCGCCGCTGGTTGCACGGGTGACGACGGTGTCGAGGTGATCGCCGACGACCGCGACCCCATGGACGTGCTGGCAGCGGCAGCGGAGTCGCTGCCGACGTCAGGTCGCATCCGCGCCGCGGTCGAGATGGACCTGGCGGGCTGGACCGACGTCGACGACACGGAAGCCGCCGACGAGGAGGTCCCGTCGTCGTTCCGCAGCACGGTCGACATGGAGTTCAGCGGGGATCGCTCGCGGATGCGCACGTCGACCGGGTCCGACGTCGAGGGGGTGGGGCCCTACGAGAGCGAGGTGCTCCAGATCGGCGACACCGCGTACCTCTCCGCTGCCTCGCTGCTCGACTCCTTCGAGTCGGAGATGCCGGGTGAGAAATCCGCGCCAGAGGATCTCGAACTGCGCGAGTCGGCACGCCGAGCTGTCGGGGATCGCGAATGGATCTCCTTCGGCGGAGATGAGGCCGCAAGTCTCGGGATGATCTCCTTCCGGGGCGCAGGCGCAGGAGCCGAAGGAAAGGGGGACTGGCTGGATCCGGCGACCGTCTTCGAGGAGCTGACCGAGGTGGTCGAGCTCGAGCCCATCGTCGGCGACGGGACCCAGGTCCGTGTGTTCCGCGGGACCTACGACATCTTCTCGCAGTTGCCGGGCGACGTCATGGACGTCGACGTCTCGCCCGAGGACGCCGCGCGGCGGGAGCGCATCGATACGTACCGGCGGGAACGCGCCGGCACCGAGGTGGTCGTGCACATCGACGATCAGGGTCGCCTTCGCCGGATCGAGACGGCCTCTCGCGACGAGGTCGAGGAGCAGTACCGCGACTGCATGCTCCTGTTCTCCATGGGTGAGCACTCGACGGTGATCGAGTACTCCGATCTCGGCGTCGACATCGCGATCGAGGCCCCCGACCCGGCGACGGTCGTCGACGTGGCGGAGATCGGCGAGCTCGGTGCGTACATGAGGTCGGGCACGTTCGAGGAGACCGAGGTCGACGACGTGTCGGGGGACGACATCGACGGCGGCACCGCCACCACGGTCGTCGGCGGGGACATGGAGAACTGGGCACACGACATGTACGGCACGATGCTGAGCGACGGCGCCGCGCTGATCGGCTTGGACCCCGCGACGATCCCGTCGATGACCGAGGCCGAGATCTTCGACGCGATGGATCGGCTCGAGGAGGCCTGCCAGTCGCAGTCGAAGACCCAGACCGCCCTCGGGCTGCACGATCGGATCGGCATGCTCGAGCTGATCCGCGCCGGCGTCGACATGCTGGGCCTCGAACCGCTGCAAGGTCTCGAGGCGACGACCGACCAGCAGTTCGCCGAGCTCATCGACAACTACGTCGCCGCCAACGGCGCACCCGTCGGCGCCGAGCCGGGGGAGTGGAGCCCCGAGGACTACGAAGATCCCGCGTTCTCCGAGGACGGCGAGTACGACGAGTTCGAGGGCTACGACGAGTTCGAGGGCTGCCCCGCCTGAGACCCGTCCCACCCGGCACGGGCGTCGCTTACCCCGTCGCCAGGACCCGGGCGTAGTGTCGACCGCCGATGTACTCGTTCCTGCGGCGGCCCATCTGGATCCTCAGTCACGTCCTGATCGCGGCGCTGATCTGCAGCCTCATCGGACTCGGCCTCTGGCAGCGTTCGCGCTACTACGAGGAGAAGGACAAGGCCGAACGCCTCGAGGAGAAGGCTCGCGCCGAGGCGGTGCCGCTCGACGACGTGGTCGACATCGACGACGCGACCGCCGACGTCGCCGAGTCCGACCGCTACACCCGGGTGATCCTCGAAGGGACCTATGACGCCGCGGCCGAGGTCGCGATCCTGAACCGCTCCCAGGGCGGTGCCCCGGGCGCCTGGGTCCTGACCCCGCTCGTCCAGGCCGACGGCACCGCGGTGCCGGTCGTGCGCGGGTGGATCCCCTTCGACCCGTCGGCCGAGGCGCAGCCGCCGTTCGTGGGCTCGGAGCCGCCCGAGGGTCTGGTCACGGTCACCGGCAACCTGCAGCTCACCCAGGAGCGAGGCTCCTTCGGCGGAACCGACGCCGAGGACGGCACCCTGTCCTCGCTGGCCCGCGTCGACCTCGACCGGCTCGAGCAGCAGCTGCCCTACGAGCTCGAACCGGCGTGGGTGGTGCTGGACGCACAGGACCCAGCCCAGCCCGATGCCCTGCCCCAGCCGATCGAGATCGTCACCAGCGACTCCTCGCAGAACTTCTCCTACATGGTGCAGTGGTGGATCTTCGCCCTGATCGCCGCGGCGGGCTATCCGCTGGTGTTGCGGATGGTCGCCCGCAACAAGGCGAAGCAGGACCAGGTGCCGCTCGAACAGGCCGACTCGGTACCGTCACAGCTGTGAGCGAGGACCAACCCGACATGCGCGAGCGGATCATGTCCGCTGCCATCGCGTGCGTCGAGGACCGCGGGGTCAAGGGCTTCTCGCTCGAGGACGTGGCGGCCGAGGCGGGTGTGTCGCGGACGACGATCTACCGGAACTTCCCCGGAGGGCGTTCGCAGCTGGTCGAGCAGACCGCGACCTGGGAGGTCGCCCGTTTCTGGGGTCGCCTCGCCGACGCAGTGGCGGACCTGCCGACGCTCGAGGATCGACTGAGCACCGGGTTGGTCATCGGCTCGAAGCTGATCGCCCGCAGCAGCATCCTCGCCAACCTGCTCGACTCGGAGTTCCAGGAGCTCGTCGAGGCTGTGCACCCGTCGGAACCGCTGATCCACGGGGTCATACGGAGCTACTTCGGGGAGCTGCTCGACGAGGAGCGGGCCGAGGGCCGGCTCTCGGACGGCGTCGACACCGAGTTCGCGGCGGACTACCTGACACGCATGACGCTGTCGTGGCTCGGCTCATCGGCCTCGGTCGAGCTGTCCGACCCCGATGTGGCGCGCCACATCGTGCGGACGCAGTTCCTGGCGGGGTTCGTGGCGCACTGAGACGGAAGTCACACCAAGGGTGGGTAGCAATGAGACATTCTCGTTCTTATTGTTCCATCCGATGGAGCTCATCGCCGGGGGAACGGAAGCGAGCGTCGTCGACCTGAGGGTCGGTGGCCGACTCGACGCCGACCGCAGTGCCGAGGACCGCATCGCGGACGCCCTCATGCGCTGCATCGCCCGCTGGGGACTGGCGAAGACCACGATCGAGGACCTCGCCCGAGAAGCCGGCGTGTCCCGTGCGACCGTCTACCGGGTGTTCCCGGGTGGCAAGCCGGCGATCCTGCAGCACGGGGCGCAGTCCCAGGTCGCCGAGCTCGTCGGACTGCTCGCCGTGGAGCTGTCCGAGATCGACGAGCTCTCCGAGTGCCTCGCCGTCGGCATCGTCACGGCGGCCTCCTTCCTCGAGCAGCACGAGGCGCTCGCCTTCATGCGCCTGCACGAGCCGGTCGTGCTCGAGCAGGTGCTCGGCTTCGACCGACTCGACGCCCTCTTCCTGGCGGCATCGCCGCTGATCGCCCCGGTGCTCGCCCGGTTCCTCGACGAGGACCGAGCGAGCGAGGTCACCGTCTGGCTGACCCGGGTGATCGTCTCGTACCTGTCCACCCCGAGCGACCTGCTCGACCTTACCGATCGGGCACAGGTCGACGTCTTCGTCGCCTCGATCGTCCTGCCGGGCATCGCCGCCCGGGCCTGACCGTCCACCACCTCCCCAGCATCCCCGCCACAC
>JAFAFN010000021.1 GCA_023423475.1 Actinomycetes bacterium
CTGCGATGGTTCGGATCGCGGTCCTACGGCATCTACCTGGTGCACTGGCCGCTGTTCCTGGCGGTGCGTCAGACCTGGCCCGATGCCTCGCGGTGGACGGTCACCGTCGTCGCCGTCAGCGCGAGCCTCGTGCTCGCCGAGGCCTCGTTCCGGTGGATCGAGACGTCGGTGCGGACGGGTCGTTGGCCCGCTCCTGGCCGCAGCGCGAGGGTCGCGCTCGGGTCCGTCGTGTTCGTCGGCCTCATCGCCTTCATCCCGTTCCCCGTCGACGATGCGCAGCTCACCCCGGACTTCGCCCGCTCCCAGGACGAGCTCGACCGACTCATCGGCGACGACGCGGCCGGCCGCGGGCCGGATGGGCTCGAGGGGAGCCCGTCGGACACCCCGACGGATCCGCGCGTCGTGATCGTCGGTGACTCCACCGCGATCGGCGCCGCGATGGGTTACGACAGCTGGCTGACCTCGGTCGGCCGAGCGGGGCTGGCGGGCGCGGACGCCCGGCTCGGCTGCGGCGTCGCGCGTGTCCGTGCCCGGAAGGTCGACACGGTGTCCGACAACGATGCGGCGTGCACCGGGTGGCCGGCGCGGTGGGGTGACCTGCTCATGGAGCAGGACCCCGACGTCGTGATCCTGTTCGCGACGTTCTGGGAGATCCCCGACGTGCAGCTCCCCGGCAGCGACGAGTGGACCTCGATCGGCGACCCCGACGTCGACCGCTTCCTCGAGAACGAGCTGCTCGAGGCGATCGACGTCCTGTCGTCGACGGGCGCGACGGTGGTCGTGGTGACCTGGCCGGACTTCGGCGAGTGGGCAGCGGACGGACGTCCCGACGCGGTCGCTCGTCAGGTGCAGCCCGAGCGCATCGAGCGCTACCGCGAGATCCAGCGTGCCGCGGTCGCCCAACGCCCCGACACGAGCCGACTCGTCGACCTCTCGGGCTGGATGGGGGAGCGCTCCCAGAGCCGCGAGCTGCGAGCCGACGGCACCCACTTCCTCGCCCCCGACTTCGCCGAGGTGACCGAGGAGTGGTTCGGCCCCCAGATCGACCGGATCTGGTCCGAACGGGTGGCCGCAAGGGACGCCGGCGCCTGACCGGATGTCAGTTGTCATCGCGCGCCGCGGCAGGGGTGCCGGGTGCGCGATGCTGTGCGCCGACGGAGCAGACGCACCGCAGGGGGAAACATGACCGAGGCCTGGATCATCGACGCGTGCCGCACGCCGCGGGGGACCGGAAAGGTGGGCAAGGGGTCACTCGCGCACCTGCACACGCAGCGACTCGGGGCGACCGTCCTGGCCGCGCTCGCGGAGCGGACCGGCCTCGACACGGCGGACGTCGACGACATCATCTTCGGCTGCTCCTGGCAGGTCGGCACCCAGAGCGGCGACCTCGGCCGCATGGCCGCGCTCGACGCCGGCTACCCGATCACCGCCAGCGGCGTGACCCTCGATCGCTTCTGCGGCTCGGGCATCACCGCGATGAACCTCGCCGCGGCGAACGTCATGTCGGGCCTCGAGGACGTCGTGGTCGCCGGTGGCGCCGAGATGATGTCCTCCTACAAGCAGAACTCGCCGAAGAACCGCAGCCCGTTCATGGACAACGGCAACCTGCACCTGCGCGCACAGCACCCCCAGACGAACCAGGGCGTCGCCGCCGATGCGATCGCCACGATCGAGGGCATCTCCCGTCAGGCGCTCGACGAGCTGGCGGCGGAGTCCCAGCGTCGAGCCGAGATCGCCATCGCCGAAGGTCGCTTCGACCGGAGCCTCGTGCCGGTCCTGAACGACGACGGCACCGTCGCGCTCGATCGTGAGGAGTTCCCCCGTCCCGGCACCACGGTGGACTCGCTCGGGCAGCTCGCCCCGTCGTTCGAGGCGCTCGCCGACCTGCCGCTCGACGAGGACGGCACCACCTACCGCGACATGGTGCTCGCCAGGTACCCAGGGCTCGAGATCGAGCACGTGCACCACGCCGGCAACTCATCCGGTGTGGTCGACGGCGCTGCGGCGATCCTCGTCACCAGCCCCGAGTACGCGAGGGCCCACGGACTCACGCCGAGGGCCAAGGTCCGGGCGATCGCCAACATGGGCGACGACCCGACGCTGATGCTGAACGCGCCGGTCCCGGCGACGCGCAAGGTGCTCGACCGTGCCGGCATGACGCTCGACGACATCGACCTGTTCGAGGTCAACGAGGCGTTCGCCGTCGTGCCCGAGAAGTACATCCGCGACCTCGGCATCGACCGCGACAAGATCAACGTCAACGGCGGCGCCATCGCACTCGGCCACCCGATCGGAGCGACCGGCAGCCTGCTCATCGGCACGCTGCTCGACGAGCTCGAGCGGAGCGACCAGCAGGTCGGTCTGGTCACCATGTGCGCCGCAGGCGGCATGGCCCCCGCCATCATCATCGAACGCGTCTGAACGCCCGCGCCGACACCCGAACGGAGCCACACCACATGTCCATCGCCATCAACGAGGACCACGTCGCACTCGCCGGCACGGTCGCCGACTTCCTCACCAAGCACTCGTCGCTCGCCGCGGCGCGCGCCCTGCTCGACGGCGCGCCCGACGCGCTGCCGGACTGCTGGACCGACCTGGCCGCGCTGGGATGGCTCGGCCTGCACCTGCCCGAGGACGTCGGTGGTTCCGGCTTCGGACTCGAGGAGCTCGTGATCGTCGTCGAGGAGACGGGGCGGAAGCTGCTGCCGGGCCCGTTCGTGCCCACCGTGATCGCATCGGCGACGATCGCCGCCGCCGGGTCCGACGAGCAGCGCGGGCGACTGCTCCCGGGCCTCGCGGATGGCACGCGGAGCGCCGCGGTCGCGCTCGCTGGCGACGTCGAGGTCGCGGGAAGCGGCGCGACCGGATCGGTGCACACGGCGATCGGCGCCGGCATCGCCGACCTGCTCGTGGTCCCCGTCGGCGACGACGTCGCCGTGATCACCCTGCGCGCCGAAGACGCGGCGGCGGCCGGTGTCGGCGTCGAGGTGCCTGCCAACCTGGACCCCTCTCGTCCGGCGGGTCGGGTCACCCTGGACGGTGCCGAGGTCGAGCTGCTGGTCGGCGGACGCGGCGCGCTCCTCGATGCCGCCCGGTTGCTCTTCGCCGCCGAGGCGGTCGGCATCGCCCGTGAGTGCACGCTCCAGGCGGCCGACTACGCCAAGGAGCGTCAGCAGTTCGGGCGGCCGATCGCGATGTTCCAGGCCGTGAAGCACCACTGCGCCAACATGCTGGTCGCGACCGAGTTGGCGACCGGCAACGTCTGGGACGCCGCACGTACCGAGCCGGGCACCGAGGCGTTCTCGGCGGCGTGTGCCGCGGCGGCCACGCTCGCGATCCCGGCGGGTGACCTGTGCGCCCAGCTGAACATCCAGGTGCACGGCGGCATCGGCTTCACCTGGGAGCACGACGCCCACATGTTCCTGCGTCGGGCGACCGCGCTCGAGGCCGTCGTGTCGGCCGACGACGCGGCGTCGGACCTCACCGACCTGCACCGCTCGGGTGTGCGGCGCAGCGTGACCATCGAACTGCCGCCCGAGGCAGAGGCCTTCCGTGAGGAGGTGCGAGCCTTCGCCGCCCGGATCAAGGACCTGTCCGTCGAGCAGCAGCGCACCGAGCTGATCGACTCCGGTTACGGGATGGCGCACTGGCCCGCGCCGTGGGGCCGAGACGCGGGAGCGGTCGAGCAGCTGGTGATCGAGCAGGAGTTCGCCGCGGCGGGGATCCGCAAGCCGGCTTACGGCATCACCGGCTGGGTGATCCTCACGCTCGTCCAGTACGCCACCGACGACCAGATCGCCCGTTGGGTGCGCCCTGCGCTCGGACAAGAGGTCATCTGGTGCCAGCTCTTCAGCGAGCCCGACGCCGGCTCCGATGCCGCGGGGGTGACCACCCGGGCGACCCGCGTCGACGGCGGTTGGCTGATCAACGGCCAGAAGGTCTGGACCAGCGGTGCCCATCAGGCCGGCTTCGGGTTCGCCACGGTGCGGACCAACCCCGACGTCGCCAAGCACGACGGCATCACCATCGTGGTGATCGACATGCACGCCGAGGGCGTCGAGGTCCGGCCGCTGAAGATGCCGATGGGCACCTCGGAGTTCAACGAGGTCTTCTTCGACGACGTCTTCGTGCCCGACGACGACGTCGTGGGTCCCGTCGACGGCGGCTGGACCGTGGCCCGGGCGACGCTCGGCAACGAGAGCGTCAGCATCGGCGGCGGTCAGGGTGGCATGGCGATGCCGGCCGAGATGCTCGTCGACGCCGTCGACGCCAGGCCGGACCGACTCGCCGGGGGTGCCCAGCGTGTGGGGCGCTACGCGGCGAACACCCGGGCGTGCGACATCCTGAACCTGCGCAGCGCCCACCGAGCCGTGGCAGGTGCCGCGCCCGGTCCCGAGGGAGCGATCACCAAGTTGGTGCTCTCGGAGAACCTGGCCGAGGCCGCCGCGGTGCTGAACGCCGTCAACCCCGACGCCGCGTACCTCGACGCGGCGGGGCTCACCTCCGGCGGCCTCGTGCTCTGGCACCGAGGCATGTCCATCGCGGGTGGCACCTCCGAGATCAAGCGCAACCAGATCGGCGAGCGCATCCTCGGGCTGCCCAGGGACCCGCTGATCAAGTAGTGCACGACGCCCGGGTGACGGGCCGGTCCGTGCGGGACGAAGTGTCGCAGCTGCGACGATCGGAACTGCGGTCGCGCGGGCTCCCTACACTCGTGCCGATGAACGCCACCCCAGGGGCATCCGGCCCCGGCGCCGAGACCGTGAGTCGGCTGATCGACGCTGCCGTCGCCGCGCTCGACGCGCACGGCGAGAGCGGTTTCCGCGTCGAGCAGGTCATCGAGGACGCCGGTGCCTCGGCGAGCTCGCTCTACCACCACTTCGGCAACCGTGACGGACTGATCGACGCGGCGCGAGCGGTCGAGTTCACCCGTCGCGCGGCCGAGGACGTCGCGTCGATCGACATGTCGGGTGAGCTCACACGTGAGTCGTTGCTCGCCGAGCTCGACCGGATCAACCGGGACCTCTCCTCGGACGAACGGGCCCCGCAGCGCAAGCAGCGCCTCGCGATCCTCGGCCGCGCGGCGTCGCGCCCCGAGCTCTGGGCCTCGCTCGAGCGTGAGCAGGGTCGGGTGATCGACGAGCTCAGCAGCATCATCGAGGTGGCGCAGTCGCTGGAGCTGATCCGCGGCGACGTCGAGCCACGGGCCCTCGCGGTGTTCATGCTCGGCCACGGGCTAGGTCGGGTCGTCTCGGACCTCGATCCGGATCCGGCCGACCTCGACGCGCGGATGCAGGTGGTCGACCTCGTCGTCCGCTCGTTCGTGCTCCCGCCACAGCCCGTCTGAGAGGTGCAGGGTGACGACGTCACACCAGGAACGAGCGAGGACCCGGGACGGTCGGGTGCTGGTGCTCGAACGCAGCGATCCCCCCACGCCGGTCGACGGCCCGACGGTCGTCTTCGAGGCCGGGATGGGAGCGTCGCGCCACACATGGGGCGC
>JAFAFN010000044.1 GCA_023423475.1 Actinomycetes bacterium
CACCTGTCCAGGCGAGCACACGTCGGCGACGCGTGACGGGTGCGGGGTCGTTCACTCCGACGAGGCGTCGAGCAGCTGGACGACGGCGTCCACGGCCATGGGGTAGCCCCCGCCGCCGAGGCCGCAGATCAGCGCGTCCGCGACCGGTGCCACCACCGAGGTGTGCCGCCACGACTCGCGCCGCGACGGGTTCGAGAGGTGCAGCTCGACCACCGGACCGTCGAAGGCCGCGAGTGCGTCGTGCAACGCCCACGAGGAATGGGTGAACGCACCTGCGTTGACGATGATCGCGGCGTGTCGGCGACGAGCCTCGTGGACCGCCTCGAGCAGGTCGGACTCGCGGTTCGACTGCAGGTGCTCGAGGCCGAGGCCGTGCTCCCCCGCCCTCGCCGTGGCCGCGGCGACGTGGTCTTCCAGTGTCTCGGTGCCGTAGATCGCGGGTTCGCGTTCGCCGAGCAGGTTGAGGTTCGGGCCCGACAGCAGCAGGACGGAGCGCTCGCTCATCGGACGGCCGCCAGCGTGGAGCGGACGACGTCGGGATCGACGCCGGTCACGACCTCGACGCCATCCGCGCCGTCGAGCACGAAGGTGAGGCCGGCATCGAGCACCTTCTTGTCGCGGGCCATCAGCTCCATGAGCTCGTCGTCGTCGAGCCCTTCGGGCAGCGACGTCGGCAGGTCGTAGCCCGACACGACCCTGCGGTGCTCGTCGACCGCAGCGGCATCGATGCGACCCATGGCGCGAGCGAGCTCGGCCGCGTAGATCAGTCCGACGGCCACGGCCTCGCCGTGACGCAGCCCGTGGTCGCCTGCGACCTCGATCGCGTGGGCCAGCGTGTGGCCGTAGTTCAGCAGCGCTCGTCGCCCCGACTCACGCTCGTCGGAGGCGACCACCTCGGCCTTGATCTCGACGCAGCGCGCCACGCGCTCGTCGAGGGGCAGCTCGTCGAGTCGGCCGCCACCCAGCCAGTGGTACTTGGCGAGCTCGCCGAGGCCGCAGCGCCATTCTCGGGGCGGCAGCGTCTCGAGCGTCGCGGTGTCGCAGATCACCGCGCTGGGTTGCCAGTACGCGCCGACGAGGTTCTTGCCCTGGGGCAAGTTGACGCCGGTCTTGCCGCCAATCGCCGCGTCGATCTGTCCGAGCAGCGTGGTGGCGACGTGCACGACGGGGATGCCGCGGTGGTAGCTGGCGGCAGCGAAACCGGCGACGTCGGTGACCATGCCGCCGCCGAGTCCCACGATGCAGTCCGTCCTGGTGAGACCCCAGTCCGCGAACTGCGAGCAGAGCGACTCGATCGTGCTCAGCGACTTGTGGGCCTCGCCGTCGCCGATGACGAAGCGTCGGTGCTCCCGACCCGGGTCGACCTCGACGGGGATGCCCTCCTGGGTGACGATCGCGACCCGCCGGCACCGCTCGGGCAGCAGGCTGGCGAGCTCGTGGCGGGTGTCCTCGCCGACCAGCACGGGATAGGTCCGGTCACCGCCGAGCTCGACCTCGACGGTGATCACGGGCGGCCACCTCCGAGTCGTTCGACGATGTCCTCGACCACGGTCACGGGGGCGACGCCGTCGACGTCGACCACCAGGTCGGCGACCTCGTCGTAGAGCGCGGATCGCTCGGCGGACAGCCGCTGCAGGGCGAACTCGGCATCGCCGTCGAGCAGCGGACGGGCCTCGGCGGTGTCGACCAGCCGCGCGGCGAGCTGCGAGGGATGTGCGCGCAACCAGACCACCGCAGCGCCGCGTCGCAGCGACGAGCGGTTCTCGGCGCTGAGCACCACGCCTCCGCCGGTGGCGATCACCGCAGGCGGGCCGTCGAGCGCCTCGAGCAGGGCTTCGGTCTCCATCGTGCGGAAGCTCGACTCGCCGTCCGCATCGGCGAAGATCTGCTCGACGGTCCGGCCGACCCGCGCCGCGACGACCCGGTCGAGGTCGACGGCGACCCGTCCCGTACGGGACGCGAGGAGCGGTGCTGCGGTCGACTTGCCCGACCCGGAGAGGCCGACGAGTGCGATGTGCTCTGCCCCGGAGAGGGTCACACCACGACGACGGGCAGGTCAGCCATGAGCTGCCCGATGGCGGAACGCAGGGCGATCGTCGGGCAGTCGCGTGCCTCGAGCAGGATGGTGACGCCCTGATCGCACTCGACGACGAGCGCCGATGCGTCGCGATGGATCTTGGTGTTCATCCGGAATCGGGCCTCGTCCGCGTTCTGGACCTCGACGGTCTTGACGGCATCCCACGATATCCGGAACGACAGATCGCTCGGTCCTGCGACCTCGAGGCCGGTGCGGCTCATCGTCGCCGTGCACTTCTTGCGTCGCTTCGACTGGCCCGGGTAGCCGCCGAGGTAGACGACGTCCTCGAGCTCGAGCGATGCGGACCGGCCCAGCGGAGCAGGTGCGGGTTCTGCAGCAGGCGCGGGTTCTGCAGCTGGGGCGCTCTCGGTCGCGGGCGTCTCGACGGGCGCGGCGGAGAACGGCGACGCCGGTGCCGGCTCGACGACAGGGGCGGGCGCGGCGACAGGGGCGGGCGCGGGCGCTTCGGCGGCAGGTGCAGCAGGAGGTTCGTCGACAGGGGCGGGGGCGTCGGCCGGCGCAGTCGCGGAGACGTCCTCGAAGACGACATCGGGTCCGGGCCGCGTCGGGACCTCTTCCTGCGTCGCAGGCGCTGCCGGCTCGTCGGCGACCTGGGTGGCCGCGGCGGGCGGCGCGTCACGCCGCTCCGCGAGCACGGTGAGCGTCAGCACCACCGCATCGACGAACTGGTCGTCCCAGCCGGCACCGATGACGGACCCATCGTCCATGGTGATCTCGACCTCGTTGAGGCCGTCGACGGGCTCTCCCACGGCATCGAGGTGGACCAGTTGGTTGAGGTCGAGCCACACCGGAGAGGTCACGCGCTCGGTTCGCCCGATGCCCATGCTGGACCCCGCGAGCACGAACAGCGCATCGGCCCGTTCACCGTCGGGAGGGCGGACCCACCCCTGGGTGAGCGCGTCGGGCTGTGGCTCGTCCACACCCGTGACCTGATCGTCTGCTGGCACCACGTCCGCCACTCCTCCGAGCAGTACCGGGCGCTCGCCGCCGGTCGCACTCCCGGTCCAAGGTACCGGCAACCAGGACGTCTGTGGTTCCGTCGAGAACGTCGAGTCGAGCTCCCGGTTCCAGATGTCGTCCTGCAGGCTCATCAGAACATTCCGGAGAACGTGACGGGTCCGTCGCCGTCGCCCTCGGAGGACGGCGCCGGTGCCTCGGGTGCCGGAGCGGGCACCGAGTTCAGCGCCGCTGCGATCGCCTCGGCGGCCTGCGGACTGAGCTTCGACATCTGCCGCAGGACCTCGTCGGTCGAGTCGTCCTCGTCGCCGTCGTCGGGCAGGAGATCGTCCCAGGCGTCGGGACCGGTGGCCGGTGCGGCCGGCTCGGGCGACGACCCGCTCAGGGGCGGAAGCCCGTCGAACGCGGGCTCGCCGGCGCCCGCATCGAACGCACTGTCGTCGAACGCACCGCCGTCGAAGGAGACGCCTTCGAACGCAGCGTCGGTCGCCTGACGCTGGGCGTTGAGTCGCTCCATCTCGGGCGAGGACCACACGTCGTCGTCCTGGTCGGCACCCCCGCCGAGCAGATCGTCGATCGGGAACCGCTCAGGGAACTCGGGCTCGGACCGCTCGTCGGACCGGCCGGCCGTCGCGAGGGCGTCGGCCAGGTCGATCGACGGTTCGTCGTCCGCCATCCCCGGTTCGTCGGTCGCGTCGACCTCGTCGGAGGGCTCCACCGCGTCCTCCGGCGGCGCGACGTCCTCGAACGGATCGGCCTCGTCGACCGGACGGGCCACCTTCCGCGACGGGTCGAAGGCTGCGGGCACGGCGATCGTGGCGAGCCCCTGGTCGACCAACGACGCCACCGCGGCACAGGCGCCGAACTCGTCGAGTCCCAACGAGTCACCGACTGCGGCGACCACCGGGTCCGTCGCAGCAGCGAGGACCAGCGCCCACGTCGTGGCGTCCAGGGTGACGGTGTCCTCGGGCAGCTCGGCCTGCAGCACGACACGGTGGGCGAGCGACGGGACCACGGCGACGATGTCGTCCCACTCGGCGAGCAGCGCCGAGGCCTCACGGAGTCCGGTCTCGATCGACGTGGCGGCGACGGCGTGCTCCGGTGCTCCCTCGGTCACCTCGAAGGCGAACGACGCCTCGTCGAAGCGCAGGAGCTCGAACAGCAACGACGCAGCGGAGTCGCCGGCGGCGCCGAGCATGTCGCCACCGACGACCTCTCCGTCGGTGATCCACAGCGCAGCACGTCCACGATCGCCGTCCAGGGCGAGGCGCCCGGTCTTCTTCGACGATGCCAGCAGTGCGAGGACATCCGTCAGTGGGAAGGTGTCGATCGTTCCTTGGAGCGCCACTGCACATCCTCCTGCGAGATCCGGGGCCCGATGTGGGCCCGGTTCTCCATCGGCAGATGTCGGGGTGGGGTTCAGCTTTTCCTGGGCCGAACGACCCAGTGGCGCAGCTCAGCCTCGTGCTGCTGCGGTCATGACGTCGATCGGGGCCGACTCGCCGGTCCAGGCTTCGAAGGCGACCGCTGCCTGGTGCACGAGCATGGACAGCCCGTTGGACGTGCGACAGCCCGCCGCCGCGGCGGCCTCCATGAGGGCGGTCCGTTCCGGGTGGTAGATCAGCTCGGCGACGATCTGACCCGCCCCCAGCAGTGCCGGATCGAGCGGCACGTCGCTGCTCCCGACGCCGTCACGCAACATGCCGATGGGTGTCGCGTTGACGATCAGGTCCGCGGACGCGATCGAGCTCTCGGTGACCACGGCGCCGCGAGCACCGGCGAGCGATGCGGCGACCTCTGCGCGGGCAGGGGTGCGGTTCACCACGCCCACCGATGCAGCGCCGGCCTCGGCGAGTGCCAGGACGACCGCACGGGCCGCTCCCCCGGCGCCCAGCACGACGCATCGAGCACCGGCCGGGTCGAGGTCGAAGTCGGCACGGAGTCCTGCCACGAAGCCGGCGCCGTCGGTGTTGTCGCCGACCAGGCGTGCGCCGTCGCGGCGGATGCAGTTCACCGAGCCGAGCACGGCAGCGGCGTCGGTCAGCTCGTCGAGCGCCGGGATGACGGCTGCCTTGTGCGGCATCGTGACCGACAGTCCGCGCAGTCCGGTGGCCCGCATGGCCTCGACGGCAGCGGGTGCACTGCCCTCCGGGGTCTCGAGGGCGACGTAGACCCAGTCCAGGCCGAGGGCCTCGAACGCGGCGTTGTGGATCGCCGGCGATCTCGAGTGGCGGACGGGGTCACCGATCACCGCGGCGACGGACGTGGCCGCGGTGACCTTCCGGGGGCTCAGAACACTCCTCGGTCCTGTGCGTCGGCCTTCGCATCGAGGAACTCGTCGTAGTCGTCGGTGAAGAAGTGGGTCGGCGGCTCGTTCGAGGTCAGCACGTAGTAGCGCCAGGTCCCCTCGGCGGGACTGATGGCCGCGGCGAGCGACGCCTCGCCCGCCAACGCGATCGGGGTGGGTGGCAGGCCGACGACGATGCGCAGGTTGTACGGCGTCTCGGTGTCGAGGTCGGACTTGGTGAGCTCGCCGCTGTTGCGGCCGAGTCCGTAGAGC
>JAFAFN010000192.1 GCA_023423475.1 Actinomycetes bacterium
GGTCAAGCAGGCCAGCGAGGGCGTCGCGCCCGACGCCTGATCGGCCGGCCCAGCCAGTCGGCCGGCCCCAGCCAGTCGGTCAACTCAGTCAGCCGCGACCAGCGAGGTCGCCTCCCAGCGACCCGAGCGACCCGGCACGACGTCGAAGTGCACGTCGGCACCGATCGGGATGCTCCTCGAACCATCCGCGATCGCGGTGCAGTGGAACGGCAGCGCGGCGCCCTGGGCGTCGGTCACCACGCCGAGCCCGATCGCGTCGTCGAACTCGGTCACGGTGCCCCGACGGCGGGTCGTGGTCGCCACGTTCAGTGGACGATCTTCGAGAGGGGCAGCTCGATGATGTCGGTGGCTCCAGCGTCCTTCAGCGCCGGGATGAGCACGTTGATCTCGTTCTTCGGGACGACGGTCTCGACCGCGTAGCCCGCGGCGCGGTAGAGCTCGTTCACCGTCGGCGTCTTCATCGCGGGCAGGACCGCGATGACCCCGTCGAGCTGGTCGGCAGCGACGTTCAGCTTCACCAGGACCTTGCCCCTGGCCTCCATGACGCCGAGCAGGAGCGTCATGATCTGCTCCATCGCGTGACGCTTCTCCGGGTCCTCGTAGGCGGCGCGGTTGGCGACGAGCTCGGTGTAGGAGATCAGCACCTCGTCGATGATCCGCAGACCTGCCGCGCGCAGCGCCCGGCCGGTCTCGGTGATCTCGATGATGCAGTCGACGATGTCGGGGACCTTGGCCTCGGTCGCTCCGTAGGACAGCCGGATGTCGGCATCGACGCCCTTGTCGGCGAAGTAGCGGCGGGTGAGACCCATGTACTCGGTCGAGACGCGCACCCCGGCGGGAAGGTCGGCTGCGCTCTGGTACGGCGAGTCCTCGGGCACTGCGAGCACCACCTTGATCGGCTTGCTCGTCGCCTTGGAGTAGCGGAGCTCACCCAGGCTGACCACGTCGGAGCCGGTCTCCTCGACCCAGTCACGCCCGGTGATGCCGAGGTCGAACAAGCCGTCCGCGACGTAGGTCGGGATCTCCTGTGGCCGCAGGATGCGCACGCTGTCGATGCGGGGATCGGAGATGTTCGCCTTGTAGTTGACCTCGGAGCTCCGCTGCACACCGAGATCGGCGGCCTCGAAGAGCTCCATCGTCGCCTTCTCCAGCGAACCCTTGGGGAGAACGAGCTTCAGCACGTGTCGAGGGTACCCGCGCCCCGGGTGCCACCGAGAAGTCGGTTCCGTGCACCGACCGTTGACGACGCACCGTTTACCATTGGCTCCGTGAGCTCGGACCCCGTGACCGTCCCCTCCCCGACCGCGACCACACGCCAGGCGCTGCTCGACGCGGCACGGGAGCTCGTGCTCGAGCGCTTCACCGACGGCGTGGCGGGGAGCGACGCCATGGCGTACCTCACGCCGGCGGCGGTGGCGGAGCGTGCCGGCGTGAGTCGCAGCACGATCTACCACTACTGGGGCGACGAGGTCGACGTCGCGAGGTCGGAGACCTCGAAGCCGTTCGACCGCTTCCTCGCAGAGCTCGCCGACCAGTTCTGGGGTGCGTCGATCGACATCGAGGACCTCGACCTGCTGGCGGCGTCGCTGCCCGACGACCTCCACGACCTGATCCTCGAGACCAGCGGGTTCGAGTTCGAGCGGCTCCGCCACGGCAGCGACTCGGTGATGTTCCGGGTCAGCACGATCATGGTCCTCCATGGCGCCGACCTGTCGACGCAGTTCCGCGAGTCCGTCGAGGCCCTCGCCTACAGCTACGACCGCGTCCTCCCCCGGATCGGCCGGAGGGTGCGGGCGCCGTTGAGCACCCAGGACCTGGCCCGCAGCATCGCCATGCTGACCGCCGGCAGCGTCATCATCGATCTGCACGACCCCGGATCGGTGAGCGAAGAGGTTCGCTGGCCCCATGGCGTGCCCCGCGAGTCGGCCCGCTCGTGGGACCACTTCTCGATCGCCGCCCAGGCGATCATGCTGCACCTCACCGAGCTGGTCGAGGACGTGGCCTGAAGGGACCGAACCACTGTTGACCTTCGGGCAGCTGTGCGATGACGCAGCCGAACCCGATCGCAGGTGATTTTTCTTCCCACCACGAACAGGCGTGTGCTTGAATGCACCCCGTCGCTCAACACGAAGGTGTTGCTGGGGAGAGCGTGTTCACGGAGGCGAACACGTTGGCGCTCACAACGCAGTCCGATGGTTACTACGAGCTGGTGCCCTCCCCGGAGTCACCGGAGTTGCTCCAGTTCGAGCCGGAGATGCTCGACGAGGGGCTCACGATCCAGCGAGTCGTCGAGGGCGATGAGCTCTGGGATCCTGCCGAGCGCTTCGTGTACCGGGTGTTCCGCACCGCCGGCTTCTGCGGTCACTCCCCCCGTGAATGGGTCGAGGAGACCGAGCCGTGGCGCCCGGGCAGCACGCTGCACGTGGTCACCGACGAGAACGACGTGATCGTCGGCGTCGTCCGCTCGATCCTCGCCCCCTTCGACGGCCTTCCCGCGAGCCAGTTCACGCCGGAGATCGAGGTGCGCGAAGGGCTCCTCTGCGAGATCGGCTCGCTCGCCGTCCAGGCCGCCCAGCGCGGCCTCGGTGTCGCCAACGAGCTCCACAAGGCGGCGTTCCAGGACGGGATCATCGCGGACGTCAACGGGTTCTGCTTCCTGATCGACTCCTGGATGTTCGACTTCTTCCGCGACGTCTACGGGCTGCCCGTGCAGGCCCTCGCGCCGCCCCGCCGCTACATGGGCGGCGACGTCGTCCCCACCGCGATGTGGCAGCCCGAGATGCTCGAGCAGGTCGCTCGGATCCGGCCGCGTTTCTACGCCCGGTTCGTCGAGGACATCGACCCGGTGCTGCGGGCCGAGCTCGACCTCCCGATCGTCCTCTTCTGAGGGCGTCCCTCCTGAGACGTCTGCTCCGGCCTGAGACGTCTGCTCCGGGCGCCCGGCCCGGAGCGACTCACCAGCGGAGGTCCCGGAACACCGCTCGGTGGAAGTCGGTGTAGCTGTCGTAGCGCAGCTCGACCCTGTCCTCGATCAGGTCGGTGATCTGGCCGAGCTCGAGTGGATTGCAGCTCGAGACCAGGTGGTGCGCCGTGTGGTGGTTGTTGTTCAGGTAGACGAACGACAGCACGCGGTTCGAGCGGACGGTCGCCGTCGACTCGAGGATCGGTGCATCCATGCGGGCGTCGTAGTGCTCGGGGATGAGGATGTACGGCGAGACCACGCACAGCGCCAGGATCGCCGGGATCACCCAGACGGCGAGCACGAGCCAACCGACCCCCAGCAGCGGGGCGGCCACGGCGACGACGGCGTACAGCGCGAGCCCGATCGAGGTCTCGAGACGCATCCGGGGGACCTGACGGGCGCTGATGTACGCAGGCGGTCGTCCGACGAGCGTCTTCAGCGCGATGCCCCACATCTGCAGCGTGAACCCAGGGCCCGCGAGCGCCATCACCAGGAGGTACTCGCGGCGGTGCTTGAAGGGCTTGGCGTTCGCACCCGACGGATCGTCCTCCGACATCGTCGTGGCGTGGTGCACCAGGTGGTAGGGCCGGTACGCCGCCGCGGGGAGGAAGGCGAGCCATCCGCCGAGAAAGGCGAGCACCTGGTCGACGCCGGTCCGACCGGTCAGGTTGGCGTGCGTGCCCTCGTGCAGCACCGCTCCCCACGACAGCAGGAGGAACGACATCACCGCCCAGGCGGGGATCCATGCCCACCACCGATCGACGACCAGTGCCACCGCGGTGACGGCCGCGTACACGACGCCGATCACGGCGAGGTGACCGATCATCCGAGCGGGGCTGGGACGTCCGAGCTTGCGGAGTGCGGTCAGCTCGCGGACGTCGGCCGGCGCCCGCAGACGGGACGCGTCGCGCTCTACGTGCGGCGTGGTCGCGTCCACGGAGGCCGGTGCCGGAACACCGTTCCCGCGACCCGTCGGGTCGGCCTCGCTCCGGAGATCCTGACTCATCGGCGTGTCCCTTGTTCGGCGGCCCAGCTCCCGCACGGACTTTACTTCTCGGAGCGCCCTGCCGACGTGGTCATGTGCGAGTATCGGGCCAGTTCGATCCGAGCTGCAGATCCAGGAGGATCGATTGACGACGACGTCGGTGTCGCGAACATGGAGCGAGGTGCGTTCGCTCGGCGTGTTCGGCCGTGCATGGGTCGTCGGGATCGTGCTGTTCTCCGTGGCGAGGGCGCTGATCGCCTGGCCGACGCTCGGCCGCTACGGCGTGAACCCGTGGGCGTTCCTGGCACTCGACATCATCACTGCGCCGCCCTACGGCATCGGCCAGGCAGTGGCGGTCAAGGTCCTGCGCGACGACAGCCGCCCCGCCCGCGACGCGGTCGGCTGGGGCATCATCGTGATCCTCGCCTTCCTCGCGCCGTACATCTACATCTTCTGGGCCTCGGGTTCGAGCTCGATGTCGCCGATCGCCTACGCACTCGTGGTCCTGTGGATGTTGGTCTTCGGAGTGCTCGCCGTGCTGCGAATCCGTCGACAGGTACGCGCACCGCGCGACCCGCAGACCGACGACTGAGGCTGCCGACCGGGTCCCGCCCGAATTCGCAGAACCGACATCTTTACTTCGCTCCGTGGCTGCCGATGAGGTAAGCGACACCTTTCCAGCGGGGACAACGGATGCCCGAGACTGCGACAACCCAGCGGGACACGGCACGCGAAGCCCTGTCGCGCACGCAGTTCGTCCGTTACCTCCAGTGCGTCGCCGTCTGGGCCGCCGTGTACGTCCTCCTGCCGCTGGACTACATGTCCTACTGGTACGCCGTGCTGGGCTGGGTCTCGGTCACGTGGGCGATGTTCCGGGTCCGCAAGCTGCCCGCAGAGGTCAAGGGCGTCGCGACGATCATCGTCGTCGCCGCCATCGTGTCCCTCGCCGGCGGCGTGGTGCGGACGCTCGACGCGATCTACCGGGACGTCGACTACCCGTTCCCCTCGCCCGCCGACGCCTTCACGG
>JAFAFN010000193.1 GCA_023423475.1 Actinomycetes bacterium
CGAAGGCACTCGACACCGGCATCCGGCTCGCCCGCCACGACATCGTCGTGCTGATCGACGGCGACACGCTGCTCGAACCGTCGACGCTCAGCGAGCTCATCCGCCCCTTCACCGACGACAAGGTCGGCGCCGTCGCCGGCAACGCACGTGTGGGGAACCGGTCGAGCCTGGTCGCCAAGATCCAGCACGTCGAGTACACGATCGCCTCGGCGATCGAGCGCCGTGCCTTCGACGAGCTCGGCGTCATGTTGTGCGTGCCCGGCGCGGTCGGCGCGTTCCGACGCCGCGCCGTGATCGAGGTCGGCGGCGTCAGCAGCGACACGCTCGCCGAGGACACCGACCTGACCCTCGCGGTGTCGCGCGCCGGCTGGAAGGTGGCCTTCGCCCCCGACGCTCGGGCCTGGACCGAGGTGCCCTCGTCGATGCGCGGCCTCTTCCGACAGCGACTCCGCTGGAACTACGGCATCCTCCAGGCGATCGCGAAGCACCGCAGCGCTGTGCGGCAACGGGGACGCTCCGGCCGCCCGGGTCGGCTGGTCCTGCCCTACGTGATCGTCATGGGGTACCTCGCGACGCTCGCCGCGCCGGCGTTGGACCTGCTCCTGTTGATCCAGATCGTCACCGGGTCCCTCACCTGGACGACCGTCGCGCTGTGGTGCGCCGGGCTGGTCTCGACGGTCCTGCTGGGCGTCGCCGGACTCGCGTACGAGTCCGAACGAAAGCGGTGGGCGGTGCTGCTGCCGGTCCAGCAGCTGCTCTACCGCCAGTTGCTCTACCTGACCGTGTTCAAGGCGATCGGCGCCGCGTTCTCGGGGATCCGCCTGCCCTGGAACAAGCTCGAACGCACCGCGGACGTCACCGTCGGTCGTGACCTGGGCACCGATCCGGCGCCAGAGACGATCATCGACCTGCGCGATCGGACGACCACGACCTCGGCGGGCGGCGCGGACCGGATCGGCGATCCGCTCGACGACCACGTCGCTCCTGACCGGGTGAGGGTCGAGGAGCAGGTGTGACTCCGCCGGTGCCGGACGTCCCACCCGTGTTCGTCGACGACTCGGGGCAACGGCGGCGGGTGACGTCGTTCGTCACCGCGTCGGTGGCGATCACCGCGCTGGCGCTGTCGGCGACGCTGCTCTGGGCCGTGTTCGGCGGCTCGCCCGTCACCGCCGCCGACCACGAGGCGACGGCCGAGCGTCCTGCGAACGCCGGCAGCGGCCCGTTCGCCGTCGCGGTCGACGACCGGGCTCCGTCCGGTACGCCGTGCAGCTCGGTCTCGGGCACCGTCTTCCAGGACGTCGACCTGAACGGCAGCTGGCAGCCCGCCGGTGAGCAGCCCGTGCCGGGGGTCGTGGTCGCGCTCGTCGATGCCGCCGGCGACAGCGACACGACCGTCACCGATGCCGCGGGGCGGTATTCGCTCACGGTGCCCACGCCAGGCCCGGTGCGACTCGAGTTCAGCGGCCGCTTCGACGAGTTCGTCGCCACCCCGGCGGGGATCGACGTCGACCCGTGGGTGTCGTTCCCGACCGGCGGGCCGACCTGCGAGGTCGACACCAGCGTGATGTGGACCGGTTGGTACGACGAGTCGTCCGGGCATCGTGACGTCACCCGGGAGGTCGGCGACCGGGTCTGGTCCGACACCAACGGCGACGGCGTCCAGGATCCCGACGAACCGGGCATCGCAGGTGTCGACCTGGCCCTGATCGATGCAGAGGGTCGCAGGGTCGCCGTCACCACCACGTCGGCGGCCGGGACCTATCGCTTCTCGGGCCTCGACCCCGCTGCCACCTACCGCCTCGTGCTCGCCAGCTCGGCCGCGCTCGACTCCGGCCCGTTGGCGGGGATGGAACCGACCGAGGCGTGGGCCGGCTCGACCTTCGACGGCACCCAGGTCGTCGGTGTGCCGGGCGCGGCGACCCGCGACTCGGGGCACCGCTTCGGGGGCCGCGGCGGTGTCGAGGTGGTCATCGAACCCGGCGAGATGGGATCGAGCGACCACGGCTACGACCTCGGGTTCCGAGCGGCGACCTGAACCAGGTCCGGCCCGATCTCCCGCGATGGCGTCAGCCGTTCAGCCGAGCAACCACTGGATCCCCTGGATGGCTCGCCACCCCAGGTAGATCACCACGGCGATCAGGAGCAGCCAGAAGTGCCACGGCACCTTCGGATCCGGCTCGTCCTCCCGCGGTGGCGCGTTCGACTGCACGAGCCGGGGCGCGTCCTCGGGGTCGGCGATGTGATGCCCCTGAGGGCAATCGCCCTCAGGGGTCAACGTGGACGGCGTGTAGAACCGTTCGCACGGCTCGCACCACGGCATCGCGGTCTCAGCCGACCGAGACCAGGTCGACGGTGAACACCAGGGCGTCGCCCGGAGCCGGACCGCCGTCGCCGTAGGCCAGCTCGGCGGGGATCACCAGGGTCCTGCGACCGCCTTCCTTCATCCCGACGAGGCCTTCACCCCAACCCTGGATCACCTGGTCGAGACCGAAGGTGATCGGCCGGCCCGACTCCCAGGAGGAGTCGAACTCCTCGCCGCTCGTCGCGGCCACACCCACGTAGTGCACGGTGACGGTGTCGCCGGCCTGGACCTCGGCTCCGGTGCCCTCGACGTCGTCGACGATGACGAGCTCGGTGGGGGTCTCGGCGGCCTCGACCGTGGGCTTCCCGCGCTCCTCGATCGCCTCGAGGTGCTTGGCCGCATCCGAGGCGGCCTCGGTCGTGGTCGTGGTGTCGTCCGCGCTGTCGTCGCTGCCGCAGGCTGCGCCGGTGAGCACGAGGACGGAGGCGGCCGCGGCCGCGCCGAACGAACGGGTGATGCGTCCCATGATCAGTCCTCCGGAGGGGCTCAGCGCCAGCTCACGTCGACGAGGTCGACGGTGAACAGGAGGGTCTCGTTCGGGGCGATGCCGGCGCCGGGCGGCGGGTGCTGTCCGTAGGCCATGTCACCGGGGATGACGAGGGTGCGACGGCCGCCGACCTTCATCCCCAGCAGGCCCTTGCTCCAGCCCTGGATCACGCCGTCGAGCGGGAAGCTGATGGGGGCTCCGCGGTCCCACGACGCGTCGAACTGCGCGCCCGTCGAGGCCGAGACCCCCACGTAGTGCGCCGTCACGGTGGCGCCTTCGGTCACCTCGTCGCCGCTGCCGACCACATCGTCGGTGATGACCAGCTCGGTCACGGGTGCCTGGGCTGCCAGGGCCGGCTTGCCGCGGCCCTCGATCTCACTGCGAACGTCACTCATGGGCGCACAGAGTACGGGACGACGGCGCGCGACCTGCAGACCGGCGCCCGAGCTGTCGCGGACAGCTCTCAGCGACGGCGCTCAGTCGCCGCGACGACGCACGCGCAGCTTGATCGGGGTGGCGCCCAGGTCGAACTCCTCGCGCAGCTGGCGCTCGATGTAGCGCATGTAGCTGGGCGGGATCTCCTTGTTGGTGAACAGCGTGAAGGTGGGCGGATCGGCCGCTCCCTGGGTCGCGTAGAGGATCCGCGCCCCGTGGGGAGCCGGCTGCGCCTGCTGCGCACGGCGGACGAGCTCGTTGACCTTCCGGGTCGGGACACGTGTGGAGTACTGGTCGATGGCCCCGGCGAGCGCCGGCAACAGGCGGTGCACTCCCCTGCCGGTCAACGCGGAGCCTCGCAGGACCGGGCTCTCGCCCAGGAAGTGCATCTTGCGACCCATCTGGTACAGGACGTCCTTGCGAGCGGCCTCGTCGAGCAGCTCCCACTTGTTGAGCAGGACGATGATCGGACAACCCGCGGCATCGATGCGTTCGGCGAGTCGCTGGTCCTGGTGGGTGACACCTTCGGTGGCGTCGATCACCAGCACCGCGACGTTGGCGTTGTCGACCGCCTTGAGCGAGCGCACCATCGAGAAGTACTCGGTGCTCTCGTCGATGCGCGACTTGCGGCGCATCCCGGCGGTGTCGACGAAGCGCAGCGGGCCGACCTCGGTCTCGACGACGGTGTCGACGCTGTCACGCGTCGTGCCGGGCATGTCGTGCACCACGGCCCGGTCCTCGCCGATGAGCCGGTTGAACAGCGTCGACTTGCCGACGTTCGGCCGACCGACGAGCGCCACCGAGGTGATGCCGTCGTCGCTGCCACGTCGGTCCTCGTCCTCTTCCTCGACGGGTTCGGGGAGATGGCTGACCACGTCGTCGAGCAGGTCACCGGTGTTGCGCCCGTGCAGCGCCGAGACCGGGTGGGGATCACCGAGACCGAGCCCGAGCAGCTCCCAGATGAGCGCCTCGCGGCTCTGGTCGTCGACCTTGTTGGCCACGAGGATGACGGGGGTGTCGACGCGACGCAGCAGGTCGGCGACCTCGGAGTCCTCCTGGGTCACACCGACGGTGGCGTCGACGACGAAGAGGATGACCTGCGCCTCTTTCATGGCCTGCTCGGACTGCGACGAGACCTTCTTGTCGAGCGCGTCGCCGCCGGCCATCCAGCCACCGGTGTCGACGAGCAGGAAGCGGTGGCCGAGCCATTCGGCCTCGACCTCCTTGCGGTCCCGCGTCACGCCGGCCTTCTCCTCGACGATGGCGACGCGCTTGCCCAGGATCCTGTTCATCAGGGTGGACTTGCCCACGTTCGGTCGACCGACGATGGCCACCACGGGCAGGTCGGCGGGGGTGGTCATGTGGGCTCCGATCGGTACTGCGGGTCGCCCATCGTACCCGGTGGCCCCGGACGCCCCGCAGCGGCTGTGCAAGACTCGTGGGTGCCGCGACGGGCGACGGCGGCGGGGGGAGAACGACATGGCGACCACCATCGAAGGGGTCACGACCGTACGGCGGCGTCGGCGCCCCGTCCGACTCGGAGTGCTCGCTGCAGCGTGCACGATCGCACTCGCCGCAGCGGCGTGCGTGCCGCCCACTCCGGCCGAGGGCGTCGATCCGGACAGCGCACCGCGCGCGGACGAGGCCGCGTACGCCGAGCACGGCCCGTACGAGGTCGGCGTCACCACGATCCAGCTCTCGGATCGCTCCGCCGAGGTCTGGTACCCCGTCGACCCCGAGGACATCGGCGACGGCCCACGCGACGCCTACTTCATCAAGGACTACCTCAGCACGGCCTTCGCCGCCCTGGTCCCGCCCGAGGTCAACCCGCCGTACCTGACCGACGCCACCCGGGCCGTCCCGGCGTCGGCCCAGGGACCCTTCCCGCTGGTGCTGTTCTCGCACGGCTTCGCCAGCTACCGGACCCAGTCGACGTTCCTCACGACCCACCTGGCCAGCTGGGGCTTCGTCGTGGTGTCGCCCGACTACCTCGAGCGTGGTCTCCGCGCGGTCCTGGGCGAGCCGCCGGCGACGAGCCGGACCGACCTCGCCGTCGCCGACGAGGCGATCGAGGCCGTCCGAGCGGCGAACACCGACGGGGGCCTGCTCGACGGCGTGGTCGACGGCGCCGAGGTGCTGCCCGTCGGCCACTCCGCCGGTGGCGGCACCTCGATCCGGCTGCTCGCCCGCCCGGACGTGCACATGGCCATCCCGCTGGCCGCCGGGCTGAACCTCTTCCAGCTGCCCCAGGCCGCCACGACGCTGCCCGCGGGCAAGGCCGTCACCTGGATCGCCGCGCCACGCGACTCCATCGCGTCGATCGCGGACGTGCGCCGCGGCTTCGAGTACACCGCGGGCGAGCGCAAGATCGTCGA
>JAFAFN010000174.1 GCA_023423475.1 Actinomycetes bacterium
TTGATGCGGGTGTCCTCGCCGACCTCGTCGTTGAACCGGACCTTGTAGCCGACGGCACCGCCGAGCTCGGAGCCGAGCTCCTCGGCGACCCGCTCGGCGATCGATCTGGCGGCGATGCGCCGCGGCTGGGTGTGGCCGATCCAGCCGCCTCGCCCGGTCGAGTCGTCGACGGCCCCGCGCCCGGCCTCGAGGCACAGCTTGGGGAGCTGCGTGCTCTTGCCCGAGCCCGTCTCGCCGGCGATGACCAGCACCTGATGCGCGCGGATGGCCGCGACGATGTCGTCGCGGCGCTCGCTGATCGGCAGATCAGGTGGGTAGGAGATGGCCGGTTCCACGAGGGTCCGAGGCTAGGAGCTGGGCCGCGAGGTGGAGACCCGAGTTCAGCTGCCGATCCGCACGGTGCGATCCACCTGTCCGTCGGGCGAGATGACGGTGACGGTGGGCTCGTTCAGACCGGTGACGTAGACGGTGCCGTCCGGGGCGACGGCGAGGTTGTCGCCGACCGGGAGCCCGGTGTCGGCGAACAGCTCGGTCGTGCCGGACTCGGGGTCGACCCGGATCACCTTCGCTCCGTCGACGAGTGCGAGGACGTAGATCGCGTCGTCGTGCCACCGGAGCGCGATCGGAGGGCCGTCGAGCTGGGCGACGGTGCGCACGAGCTGGCCGGTCGCCGGGTCGAGCTCGACGACGGCGTTCTCGTCGAGGTTCGGCGCGAAGAACCTGCCGTCGGGGGTGATGTCGAACGAGTTCGTGCCCGCCGGGTCGACGAGGTGGACCGCTGGCGAGCCGCCGGTGGGGTCCACGGTCCAGAGCTGCGACGCGACCATCGCTCGACCGACGACGAGCATGCCGTCGTCGCGCAGGGTGATCGGGTTGGCGCCCTGGCCGATGTTCGCGAGCACCTCGACCTCTCCCGACGAGGGCACCGCGGCGCCGACGTCGCCCGAGAGGAACCCGGTCCAGAAGACGGTGCCCTGGTCGTCGATCACGACGTCGTCGGGGCCTGCACCGTCGGGCACGGCGATGCGCTGCACGATCGTCCCGTCCTCCGGGTCGACGTTGAGGAGCTCGTCGTTGGCGATCGAGGCGATCCAGAGCGTGCCGTCGTCGGCCACCTTGAGGCCGTTCGCGCTGCCGGGAGCGCTCTGGTCCACCGCAGCAGCCGGTGCGCTGGTGGTCGTCGACGTGCTCGCCGTGGTTCCCTCGACCACGCTGGTCGTCCCGGTGGTGTCGTCCGAGCCAGAGCACGCGGCGAACATCGGAGCGACGAACAACACGGTCGCTGCCACGGCCACACGGGTTCGGGCACTGCGGGCGGTGGGGAAGAACATCCTCTGCGTCTACGCCAACGCGACGTCGCGAGCAAGCACTCCGCAGGCCCTCGGAGCCCTGGTGCCGGTGTCCGGACCGCCACCCAGGGATCGGCGATCCCTGGTTGCACGAGTCCTGAACGAGTTCCGTGGACACGTCCATGCTGCATCCACGGACTCGAACTGCGGGCATCGCAGCGCCACCGACAGGAGCAACTCATGGCGACACCGATCGACATCACCGTGCCGGACCTCGGCGGACGACTGGCCGTCGTCACCGGAGCGAGTGACGGCATCGGACTGCACATCGCCGCACGACTCGCCCGTGCCGGCGCCCGGGTCGTGCTGCCGGTGCGGAACCCCTCGAAGGGCGACGCGGCGGTCCGCGAGATCACCTCGCTGGTGCCGGGGGCGCAGCTCGAGGTCAGGTCGCTCGACCTGTCGAGCCTCGAGTCGGTCGCGACCTTCGCCGCGTCGATGCTCGACGAGGGACGGTCGGTGGACATGTTGATCAACAACGCAGGGCTGATGGAACCGCCGACCCGGCAGCTGAGCGTCGACGGCCACGAGCTGCAGTTCGCGACGAACCACCTGGGCCACTTCGCACTGACGCTCCGTCTGATGCCCCTGCTGCAGTCGGCGCGTGGACGAGTCGTGTCGCAGGTGAGCGTCGCGGCGAACCAGCACTCGGTGAACTGGGACGACCTCGACTGGCAGCAGGACTACCACCCGATGAAGGCCTACAGCTCGTCCAAGATCGCACTCGGCCTGTTCGCCGTGGAGCTGCAGCGTCGGAGCGTTGCGGAGGGATGGGGGATCGAGAGCATGATCTCGCACCCGGGCGTCACCCCGACCAACCTGCTGGCCGCACAGCCCGGGTTCGGCCGCCCCAAGGACACCCCTGCGGTTCGGGTGATCCGTCTGATGTCGCGGCTGGGCGTGATCGTCGGGACGCCGGCATCGGCCGCGCTCCCCGCGGTGCTCGCCGCGACGGCCCCCGATGCCCATGGAGGGCGCTTCTACGGGCCCGGCGGATTCCAGCACCTCGGCGGCCCGCCCGCCGAGCAGGCGCTGTACCCGCGCCTGTCCGACCCGGCAGACGGACGTCGCATCTGGCAGCGTTCCGAAGAGCTGAGCGGCGTGAGCGCACCAGCCTGACCGGGACGGGGACACGACCGAGGGGAGCATCGACCATGGAACGACAACAGCTGGCCGACTTCCTGCGGAGGCGACGCGAGGCGTTGCAGCCCGAGGACGTCGGGCTGCCACGGGGACAGCGCCGGCGCACCGCAGGACTGCGCAGAGAAGAGGTCGCGGCGCTTTGCGACATGTCGGTCGACTACTACAGCCGACTCGAACAGGGCCGCGGTCCCCAGCCCTCGGAGCAGATGCTGGCTGCCATCGCCAGGGGGCTGCGGCTCACCATCGACGAACGGGACTACGTGTTCCGACTCGTGGGCCACAGCGCTCCCGAGCGGCTGCTGCGCGGCGACCACGTCTCGCCCGGACTGATGCGGGTCATCGACCGCCTCTCGGACACACCGGCGCAGGTGATGACCGAACTGGGTGAGACGCTCGCGCAGACTCCGGCCGCCCGGGCGCTCTTCGGTGACGAGACCCGATATCAGGGCGACGAACGCTCGGTGGGCTATCGCTGGTTCATGACCCCGGGAGCACGCGACGTCTACCCCGAGGAGGACCGAGCAGGGCTGTCGCGCAGCTTCACCGCCGACATCCGCTCGATGCACGCCAAACAGGGTGCCGGCTCACGGGCGGCGGCGATCGTCGACCGCCTGCTCGTCGAGAGCGCCGAGTTCGCGGAGCTCTGGTCGGCGCACGAGGTCGGCGTGACCCACGCCCGCGAGAAGCGGCTCCAGCACCCCGAGGTCGGCGTCATGACGCTGCAGTGCGACGTGCTCCTCGACCTGGACCAGCGCCAATCACTGCTCGTGCTCACCGCGGTGCCCGGTTCCGAGAGCTACGAGAAGCTGCAGCTGCTGTCGGTCATCGGGACCCAGGACATCTCCGAGGGTCGCTGAGCGGGCCGGGCCAGCGCGTCCTCAGAGGTCGTTGACCGGGGCGACGATGTCCTCGTGGAACCGGACCATCCCCTCGAGCTTCTGCTCCAGCGTCGCGTCGAGACCGGAGTAGAAGGCCCACGGCATGGTCAACACGTCGGTGACGCCCTCTGCCTCGGCCCGGCGGAAGTCGTCGGGTACGACCGCGTCCATGAGCGACGCCACCATCGAGAACGGTTCGTCCGAGCGGCCGTACTCGGCGCGCCAGAGGTCGAGCTTGCCGCGGATCTCGGCCACACCGTCCAGCAGGAGCGTGTCCGAGAGCCAGCCGTCGTGGCGAGCAGCGCGCCGCAGCGCGGCATCCGAGATGCCGCCCACCAGGATCGGGATGCGCTCGGTCGGTGCCGGGGTCATCTCGAGGCGCGGGATGTCGTAGAACTCGCCGTGGAACTCGACCCAGCCCGGCTGCCACAGGGCGTTCAGCAGCTCGATGGTCTCGTCGGTGCGCTTGCCACGGCGGGCGAACGGCTGCTCGAGCAGCTCGAACTCGTCCTCGCACCACCCGGTCCCGATACCCAGCTGCACGCGGTTCCCGGAGATGACCGCGGCGGTCCCGACGGCCTTGGCGACGATCAGCGGGTTGCGCAGCGGCAGGACGTAGACGCTGGTGA
>JAFAFN010000179.1 GCA_023423475.1 Actinomycetes bacterium
CCACGACACCTGGCCCGCCGGGTTCCTACGGGACCCCGAACGTGGCGAGGCCTGGGACACCGATGGACCGGGCATCACCGAGCACGCCGCCGAGCCGACCGTGGTCGAGGTCGCGGCGAACACCCGCCACCTGCTCGAGGTCGTGCCGACGGCCAACCGGCTGCTCGAGCTGCGCGGGGGAGCCGACATCCTCCGCGTCGACGTCGGGGACGGGTCGACGCGGCTGTCCTCCGACGACGGCACCGACGAGATGCTCACCGGTTCGTCGCGCTGGTGCGTCCGTGAGGGGGGCTGCGAGTGCCCCAGCGGTGCAGGTGACGATGCCCCCGAGCTCGACGGCGAGATCGTGGTCGCGGTGACCGGCGGGACCGACGCCGCGCAGCTGTCGATCACCGGCGAGTCCTTCGAGTGCGACGACGACCCCGATGCCGAGGGCTCGGGCAGCGACGACGTCGACCCATGCCTGGTCGGCACCTGGGAGAGCTACGCCGCAGCGGTGCAGGACACCACGACGGGCATGCCGAACATCTCGCTCGGCGGCGGTGAGCACGTGATCCTCGAGATCGACGCCGACGGGTCCTTCACGATGGACTTCGACGACTCGACCCCGGTCATGGCCGACATCGCCGGCAACGAGATGGGCCACGAGACCCGAGGGGTCGCACACGGCAAGCTGACCGCCGCCGACGGTCGCCTGACGGTGGTCGAGCACGACTACGCGACGTCGCTGCGCACGAACTTCGTGGGCATGGGCGACTCCCGTGAGCAGAAGGGTGGCACGGCGCTCGCGACGGGAACCTACGAGTGCACGTCGAACTCGCTCGACACCGAGGAGCCGACCCGACTGGGTCGCAACATCTTCCTCTTCGAGAGCACCTGAGGTTCAGCTCGGTGGCTGCCCGCCGAACGCCGCCGCGGCGGCGGGCAGCAGCCGGGGCAACAGGATGACGTCATCGGCGCCGAGGCCGATCGTCGTCGGTGCGTCGTCGAGGGTCACTTGGAGCGACGATCCCGATCGGACCGCCGGACCCACCCGGTGCCACGGCACCAGCGGCGACGGTCGGCCTCGACGGCCCCCGGCCAACCGGACCCCCTCGCGGCTGATGATCAGCTGCGAGATGGTGATCGTGCGTCCCGCCCGGAGCTCTCCCATCGCCGTGGCCGTGAGTCGAGGCGCCACCCTCGCGTCGAGCACCCGCCACAGGTAGGCGAGCACCGCGGCGGACCGGGACGCGTCGGGCCCGATCGGCGTGGTGTCGGTGACGGTGACCACGCGGTCGCCGTGCGCCAGGCGGACCACCAGCCGTTCGCTGGTGCGGTCCAACCGCACGTGGTCGATCTCGTCGTAGGCCATCGCGTCGGAGCTCGGATCGTCGCCGAGGACCATCGCATCCCCGAGCACCGAGACCGTGGTGCGTCGGTACACCTTCGGTCGCAGCTCCACCCGGAAGCCGCCCGCGATCCGCTCGAACGGCGGCATGGGCGGGATCGGCAGCAGCGACTCGGGAGCGTCCTCGATCCGGTGGCGGCCGAGCGCTGGGTTCGCGCCACCGGTGACCGAGGGAGGGACAGGGGGTGGCGGCGCGGGAGATGTCGAGGTCGACACCGAGTCCAGCAGCGCCCCGATCTCCGCGTCGACGTCGACGAGCGCTCCAGCCGCATCGAGCACCTGCGAGCGTCCCGACCACGAGAACCGCAGTCGTCCACCGGTGGACAACACGTCGCGACGCAGCACCGCGTCCGCAGCTCGACGCAGGGGCGCCTCGACGGGTGAGCCGACCGAGCCCCAACCGCGGGCGATCAGCTCGTTCGCGAGTGGGACGCCATCGGTCGACATGGTGTCGACCAGACCGGTTCGTCCGGGTGCCCGACCCAGCGCCGACAGCGCGACGTCGACGGTCGCGGCGTCCTCGGTGATGCGCGGCATCTCGAACAACGCGGCGACGTCGACCCACTCGATCGGATCGAGTCGCTGCCGAGATGCTGACTCCATCACCTGGCGTGCTGCGGCGTCCTGCCAGCGATCGCCGTCGCGGAACAGCAGCGCCGCGGCGCGGCCGTCGTCGGGTTCGACCTCGTCGGGCGCGTCGAGTGCCTGCACGAATCCGAGGTGCTCCGCGGGACGGATCACGTAGGGCGGTCGCTCGCCGGGTGGACGGGACGACGCCCCGGCCACTCGACCCGGTTCGGCGAGGAACGCACGGTATCCGCTCGCGACCGGGGGGAAGGCGCCGGCCCGGACGACCGACAGCACAAAGGAGAGGTACTGCGTCATCAACGTCATGACGAGCTCCTCCTTCGCGAACGCCGCGGCGAGTGGGCGGCGCCCGACGACCCCGGCCGCGACCCGGTGGGCGCGCATCGCCGCGTGACGGCGACAGGGGTCGGCCAGGCGGAGCTCGGCCCGCAGGTACCCGCCGAGCAGCACGCGGACCAGTCGGCCCGGCACTCGGACGGCTTCGACGACCGCGGTCGAGGTGCGGGTGACCACCCGGTCGAGTCGGCTCGTGTCCGGCGCCCTGGTGGCGAGGCGGTCGGCGATCACGGCTCGGAGCTCGCTCCCGCTCAGG
>JAFAFN010000197.1 GCA_023423475.1 Actinomycetes bacterium
CCGTACATCGGGGCGAAGATCGTCAGCAGGTAGCGGACCCGCTTCAGTCGCTTGCGGACCTTGTGCCACCGCGCGGCGTCGCCGCTACCGGCAGCCTTCTCGCCCGCCGAGCGGAGCTGGTGCACCGCCACCCGGATCCGTTCGTCCACGACCGGACCGGAGCGGCGCATGGCATCCGCGCCGGGCTCGCTCCCACCGAGGCGGTAGACGGTGCCCATCGTCTGCCAACGACGCAGCAGGGTCGAGTGCACGTCACCGTCGAGCTCGGCGAGCAGGGCCCGGTGTCGCAGGTCCCGCGTCGAGCGGAGCTCGGCCAGCAGGTCCGCGCCACCCGCACGGAGACCCGGCGAGATGCCCTCGACGTGGTCGTCGAAGTCCTCGATGAGCACGTCGAGGTCGCGCAACGTCGAGGTGGACGCGGCGACGTGGCCGGCGAGTGCGTCGAGCAGCTCGAGCTCCTCGGCGGGATAGACCCCCTCACCCGCGGCCAGCAGCGAGCGGGCGCGGCGCAGGGCGACGCGGAACGCGTGCAGGTCCTCGGGATCGTCGGCCGATCGCACCCCGGGCTCGTGCAGGACGAAGTCGGCCAACTGGGCGTCGAGCACCATCGCGAAGACACGACCGGCGAGCTGCTCGCGGTCCTCGGGGCCCAGCTCCCAGTTCGAGGTCGAGTCCGCCGAGGCCGTCATGGGTGCCAGTTTCGCGCCACGAGGACCAGCGCGGGGTGCCGGACGATCACTGCGTCACGGGTGTGGCGTCGTCGCCGAACGACGTGACCTGCCGTTTCGAGAAGACGATGCTCGCCAGGACGACCACCACGGCAGCCGCAGCGATCGCGTAGCGGGCGTCGTTGTCGGACATCGAGAGGATCGCCGGCAGCACGAGCAGCGAGACCAGGTTCATCACCTTGATCAGCGGGTTGATGGCCGGTCCGGCGGTGTCCTTGAACGGGTCGCCGACGGTGTCGCCGATCACCACCGCGGTGTGCACGTCGGAACCCTTCCCGCCCAGGTTGCCCTCTTCGATGTACTTCTTCGCGTTGTCCCACGCGCCGCCGGCGTTCGACAGGAAGTTCGCCATGAGCGCGCCGACGACGATGGTCGCCGCGAGGTACCCGCCGAGGGCGAAGGCACCGAGACCGAAGCCCACGGCGACCGGCATCAGCACCGCGAGCAGTGCCGGTGTGGTGAGCTCGCGCAGCGCCGCACCGGTGCAGATGTCGATGACCGGCCCGTAGTCGGGCTTCTCGGAGTAGTCCATGATCCCGGGCTTCTCACGGAACTGGCGGCGCACCTCCTGCACGACCGTGCCGGCGGTGCGGCTGACCGCGAGGATCGCGAGCGACGAGAACATGAACACGACCGTGGCGCCGATGAGCGCTCCGGCGAAGGTCTTCGGATCGGCGATGTTGATCGACACGGCGTTGAACGCCGCCTCGACACCACGGCCGGTGGCCCCCAGCGCACCGGTCGCATCGGCGGCGATCGTCTCTCGGAACGAGGCGAACAGGGCGACCGCGGCGATCACCGCCGAGCCGATGGCGAAGCCCTTCGTGACGGCCTTGGTCGTGTTGCCCACGGTGTCGAGCCCGTCGAGGATCCGCTCGGTGTCACCGTGGAACTCCCCCGCCATCTCTGCGATGCCCTGGGCGTTGTCGGCGATCGGACCGAAGGTGTCCTCGGCGACCACGATGGCCGTGGTGGCGAGCATGCCGATGCCGGTCAGCGCCACGAGGTAGAACGCGAAGAGCGTGCTGCCGCCGCCGAGGCCGAGGGCGACGAGGATCGCCACCGCGATCGCCACGACCGCCCACACGGCGGACTCCATGCCGCTCGAGATGCCCGACAGCACGACGGTGGCAGGACCGGTGCGCCCGGCATCCGCGATGTCGCGGACCGGCTTGAACTGGCTCGAGGTGTAGTACTGCGTCACCCGACTGGCGACCTGGCCGAGCACCACGCCGGCGACGATCGCGGCGAACATGCGCAGGCCGACCTGATCGACCGCGGAGCCGGCCGGGTTCCCGACGTAGCCGAACGCGAGCACGGCGGCGCCGGCGAGGGCGAGCAGCGAGGCGACGTTCAGGCCTCGGTTGATCGGCTTGAGGGCGTCGGTCTCCTCGGCGCGGGCACGCACCACGAAGATCGCCAGCAACGAGGCGAGCAGACCGATCGCCATCATCGCGAGCGGGAAGATCAGGCCCTTGGCCGCGTTGGGCCCCTCGATGCCGATCGCCTGGAAGGCGGTCACGCCGAGGATGATGTTGGCGACGAGCACCACGCCGAAGGACTCGAAGAGGTCCGACGCCATGCCGGCGCAGTCGCCGACGTTGTCCCCCACGTTGTCGGCGATCGTCGCCGGGTTCCTCGGGTCGTCCTCGGGGATGCCAGCCTCGACCTTGCCGACCAGATCGGCGCCGACGTCCGCCGCCTTGGTGAAGATGCCACCGCCGACCCGCAGGAACAGCGCCAGCAGCGATCCGCCGAAGCCGAACCCGACGAGGATCGACGACGCCGTGTTCTGGAAGACCATGACGATCGTCGTCGCACCCAGCAGCCCCAGGCCGGCGGTGAACAGACCGACGGTGCCGCCGGCCCGGAACGCGACCTGCATGGCGTCGTCCATCCGGCCCGTGCGGGCGGCGGCCGCGGTGCGGACGTTCGCCCTAGTCGCCAGCCACATGCCGAGGAACCCGATGAACCCGGAGAACAGCGCGCCGCCGAGGAAGGCCAGCGTGCGCCAGAGCCCTGACTGCACCCGATCCAACCCCTGGGCGTCGTCGATCGGGCTGAGCACCTCGGTCGAGGTGAGGAACACGATGACCGCGAGCGGCACGACGATCACGAGGATCGTCCGGAACTGCCGCTTGATGTACGCCATCGCGCCCACCTGGACGGCGGCCGCGATCTCGCCCATCTCCTCGGACCCGGGGTCCTTCGCGAGCACGCTGCGCATCATCACCCAGCCGGCGATCAACGCGATCACGCCGACACCGATGCAGAAGCACAACCAGAACCACTCCGAGCTCCCGAGTTCGAAGAGCTGGTAGCCGCCTTCGGCGGCGAGGACGTGCGACATGGACTACCTCGTGAGGTCGAGGGTGCGACGCACCCGGGGTCCTGCTCGTGTCATCGTTGGCTCGCCACGGGTGTGACGAAGTTCACGCAGAGTTGAGCGGACGACCGACCTGCCGTCAACAGATTCTCGAGGGACCTCTGGACCTGGTGCGCCCGGACGGGCGAGAAAGCCGCCTCAGGCGGGGCTGTCGCTGCGGTGGCGCCGCGACTTCAGGACCTCGAGCGCGATCGGCAGGAGCGAGACCGCCACCACCACGAGGATCGCGATCTCGAAGTTGTCCTGGACGACCTGGACCGACCCGAGGAAGTAGCCCAGCGAGGTCACGCCCACACCCCACAACAGGCCGCCGACGACGTTGTAACGGACGAACGTGCGGTAGTCCATGTGCGCCACGCCGGCGACGATCGGGCAGAAGGTCCGCACGATCGGGACGAAGCGGGCCAGGATCAGCGCCTTGGGGCCGTGCTTGTCGAAGAACTCCTGCGCCTTCTCGACGTGCTCGTGCTTGAACAGGCGCGAGTCGGGGCGCTTGAACAGCGACGGACCGACCTTGCGACCGAACAGATATCCGACCTGGTCTCCCGCGACCGCAGCGATGAAGATGCCGATCAGCAGCACGAAGATGTTGAAGTCCACGTTGGGCAGCTTCTCGGCGAACGCGCCGCCGGCGAACATGCCCGCGGTGAACAGCAGGGAGTCACCGGGCAGGAAGAAACCGATGAGCAGGCCGGACTCGGCGAAGACGATCGCGAAGACGAAGAGGTAGCCGCCGCGGACGATCAGCTTCTCGGGATCGATGAAGTCCAGGGCTGCCAGGAGGGAGTTGCGCACGGCGGGCAACGCTACATCTGCCGCACCACCGACGGCGGATTCGCCGGGGACCGCCTCAGGGCTCAGTCGGGCGGTGCCGTCGTGGTCGTCGTCGGGACGGTCGAGGTGGTGGTCGACCCACCGAGCGCCGCGGTCGCGCGCGAGACCAGCGCGCGTGCCTCGTCGACCAGCCGCTCGTAGCCGGCCAGGTCGCCGTCGGACAACGCGGCGTCGGCCTGCGAGAAGCGCTGGTCGGCCTGTGCGAGCAGCTCCTCGACGGTGGCGTCGGTCCCCGGAAC